>NZ_JAYGGZ010000035.1:0-73607 GCF_034931465.1 Anabaena sp. UHCC 0399
GCCTTGTAGGAGAGAGGTTTGGAGAGAGGTTAAAGTGCATTACATACAAACGATAAGTGCTATATGGCGTTTCTCAGTTAAGGGGGATATAAGCACCCCACCCCGCAAGTCAGGAGGAGACTATGATATAGCTTATTTAAAAAATTACGAATTAATAGAATGACAAACCCTATAGAAGTACGTAATCCTCGGACTGGAAAATTTGACTATGTGATTATCCCGCCGCCGCCTCGCTTACTAGCACAGCAATGTAATCGAGCGCGGAGGGCGCAAACTCAGTGGTATCAGTTGGGTTTAGAAGGTAGGATCGCAGCCTTACAAGAATGGAAGCAAGCAATATTATCTGCACGTCAACAGCTAACAGACGCGTTGGTAAATGATACCGGTAGATTATCTATATCCATATTAGAAATTGATTCTTTCTTGGGCAGCATTGACCGTTGGTGTGATTTAGCACCAGATTTATTGCAAGAATCCGCTAAAAATACCAGTATTCCCTTTATCTCTTTGCAACAAGCCTCTTTACCTTACCCTGTTGTGGGAGTAATTAGCCCGTGGAATTTTCCCTTGTTGCTAGCGATGATTGATACCATCCCGGCGTTGCTGGCGGGTTCGGCTGTAATTGTGAAACCTAGTGAAATTGCTCCCCGTTTTGTTGCACCTCTGTTAACAGCACTGAATAATGTCCCTCACCTACGGGATGTCTTAATGTTTTTAGAGGGAGCAGGAGAAACGGGAGCAGCTTTAATTGAGTATGTAGATTTAATTTGTTTTACAGGTAGTGTAGCTACAGGCCGGAGAGTTGGAGAAGCCGCAGCTAAACGCTTTATACCCGCGTTTTTAGAATTGGGAGGAAAAGATCCGGCGATCGTTTTAGAGTCAGCAAATGTAGACTTAGCCACCTCAGCTATTTTGTGGGGTGCAGTTGTCAACACTGGTCAGTCATGTCTCTCTATTGAACGGATTTACGTTGCTGAATCCATATTTGAAGAGTTTTATCATCAACTAGTAGCCAAAGCTTATCGTCTTCAGCTAGCTTACCCCACCCTAGAAGGGGGACAAATTGGGCCAATCATTGCCGAAAAACAAGCTGCAATCATTAGTGGCCATCTTTTTGATGCAGTAGAAAAGGGTGCAGTCGTTCACTGCGGCGGTAAAGTTGAAGAATTAGGCGGCGGTTGGTGGTGTCGTCCGACAGTGCTAACCCAAGTTAATCATTCCATGAAAGTGATGACCGAAGAAACTTTTGGCCCCATTATGCCTGTAATGCCGTTTCCCAGTGTGGAAGAAGCGATATACTTAGCCAACGACTCCATCTATGGACTAAGTGCAGCTGTGTTTGCTGGTTCAGAAGAAGAAGCCTTAGCCGTTGGTCGGCAAATCAATGCTGGTGCTATTAGTATTAATGATGCGGCTCTGACTGCAATCATGCACGAAGGAGAGAAAAACGCATTTAAATTCTCAGGTCTGGGTGGTTCTCGCATGGGTGCAGCAGCCCTAAAGCGATTTCTGCGAAAACAGGCATTTTTGATTAAAACTAACTCTACCAGTGACCCTTGGTGGTTTGAGTAGGGATTGGGGAAGCAAGGGAGAACAACTTTTGACTGATAACTATTGATCAACCAGCATTCGAGATATGGGAACATAGTGTAGTTGTAGCTGACCACCTACATAGAGGTTTAAAGTGGATACCATTACCATCCCCGCTCTGAATCATCCTGTGAATGCCACAGTAGAGATTCCGGGTTCTAAAAGTATTACTAATCGAGCATTGCTTGTTGCTGCTTTAGCTCAAGGTAACTCTACTTTAGAAAATGCCTTATTTAGCGAAGACAGTGAGTATTTTGCTAAATGTGTAGAACAGTTGGGCATTCCTATTACGCTAAATTCTCCTCTGGCTCAAATTCAGGTTTCAGGTAAAGGGGGCGAAATTCCGGCTAAACAGGCAGATTTGTTTGTAGGTTTAGCAGGTACAGCCGCAAGGTTTATCTCCGCGTTAGTAGCATTAGGAAGCGGTGAATATCGCTTAGATGGAGTTCCTCGAATGCGGGAACGACCGATGGGGGATTTACTAACAGCGTTACAAGCTGGTGGGGCAACCATTAACTTTGAGGGCAACTCTGGTTTTATGCCCTACACTATTTACGGTCAGCAATTTGCGGGTGGACATTTTCGCCTCAAAGCTAACCAAACCAGTCAGCAACTTTCAGCATTGTTGATGATTGCACCCTACGCTCAACAGGATACAACTATTGAGGTTGAGGGTACATTGGTTTCCCAGTCTTATGTAAAAATGACTTGTCGTCTCATGGCGGATTTTGGCGTAGATGTTACCCAAACCGACGATCATCAGTTTCACATCAAAGCGGGCCAGCGTTACCAAGGTCAACATTACACCATAGAACCCGATGCGTCGAATGCCTCTTACTTTTTCGCCGCCGCCGCCGTCACTGGTGGAAGGGTGAGAGTTAACCATTTAACAAAACAATCTTGTCAAGGTGATATTTTGTGGCTGAATGTTTTAGAACAGATGGGTTGCCAAATTCGAGAAGGTGAAAATTATACCGAAGTTATAGGGCCAGAACAATTACAGGGTATCGACGTTGATATGAATGATATGTCGGATTTGGTGCAAACATTAGGAGCGATCGCACCTTATGCCAGTTCACCTGTTACCATCCGTAATGTAGAACATATCCGCTACAAAGAAACCGAACGTATCCGCGCCGTTGTCACTGAATTACGTCGCTTAGGAGTTAAAGTTGAAGAATTTGCTGATGGGATGAAAATTGAACCAACCCCCATCACCCCAGCCGCAATAGAAACCTATCATGACCATAGAATGGCAATGGCTTTTGCCGTTACAGGCTTAAAAACCCCAGGAATTGTGATCCAAGACCCAGCTTGTACAGGAAAAACTTTCCCCGACTACTTCACCCGATTCTTTAAAATGATTGGTCAATAGTCAACAGTTATCTCTATCGGTGCGCTAGGCTGTCTCTGACGCACCCTATTATATATTTTAGTTTTTGGAAATCCTTTGATGAAAACTCAAAATGAAATTATCAAACAGGGCTACGATGCCTTAATTAATTCTTTGGAAGTGGCCGATACTATTCGGTTGCTTTGACTCTGATTGTTGTTTCAACTATACTTTTGAACAAGAGGTGAGTAAAGATTGTACAGAACAATTCCAGCTAGAGCTAAATTCACGGACGAAGAAAAAGCTTTCTGGCTTGACCAATGCCAGCATTCAAACAGCTTGATAAATTGTGCGCTTTACCATACTCGCCAAAGTCATTATGCAAGGCTAGAAAGTATGGACAATTCTTTTACAACTTACTGGCATGGTGACGAATTGCGTAGTGGATGGAAAACTTATTATTGCCAAACAACTTATCCCGAATTAGATAAAGTTCTCAAAGAGAATCCCCATTACAAAGCATTGGCAGCACAAGCAGCACAGCAAACTTTGAAATTAGTGGGGGAGTCCATAAACAGTTACAACGGATTGGTTAAGGCTTATTACAACGGAGACAGCAGTTGCCACAAGTCGGGAAACCCGCCCAAGGTACTGCCTCAAGTTGATAGACCATCATTACCTAAATATCGTAAGAAAGGAGGTTTGGCAGCAGTAACATTCCCAAGACAAGCACTTAGCTTTAAAGATGGTTATTTCAAACCATCGATTAGCAAGGAAACTAAACCAGAATTAATCACAAATATCAAACTACCTTTGCCAGATTTTATTGATTCTGAATGGGTAAAAGAAGTAACCATCAGACCTTATTACGGTGAGTTCTGGATTAATTGGGTGATTGATGATGGTAAGCAACCAATTAAAAGTAATCCACACCTTGATTATTCTCAAGCATGGGGATTTGACCACGGTGGCACGAATTGGTTAACAGGTGTGTCAACTCATGGTAAAAGCTTAATTATTGATGGCAAGAAACTAAAATCAATGAATCAAGGTTATTGTCGTTTAGTAGCCAAACATAAACAGGGTAAACCTGATTTTTATTGGGATGCTAACCTTGACCGTATTCAACGCAAGCGCAATGACCAGATGCGAGATGCCATCAACAAAGCAGCTAGATTTATTATTAATCGATGCCTTAACGACCGAATAGGAAATATAGTTATTGGCTGGAATGAAGGGCAAAAAGTTAATGCCAATTTAGGTAAAGCAAACAATCAGAACTTTGTCCCAATTCCAACAGGTAGACTAATTCAAAGATTAAAGGAATTGGCTAATGAATATGGCATTATTGTTACTGTAACAGAAGAAGCATATACCTCAAAAGCATCTTACCTAGATGGCGATAGCCTCTACAAGCATGGTGAAAAACCCGCAGGATGGAAACCGTCAGGACAAAGGGTAAAGCGTGGATTATATAAATCGGCAAAGGGATTGTTAACCTCCGCAGATGCGACTGCTGCTGCAAATATTTTAAGAAAAGTAGCCACACAGCTAGGTTTGTCTTTAGCCGAGGTGGGTAGAGGGAGCTTGACACTCCCACAGCGATATGACTTGTTTAACATCTTAAATAAATCATATCGTAAGCGTTGCTTAGGGGTGCTTCTAGCCCCCGTAGCCACATCCGCTTAGAATCCCCTTTTTTCAAAAAGGGGAGATGTCAAAGTTAATCGATAGGAGTCGTATCATGTCTAACATCCGTGAAGAAATGCCTGTACTTGTCCGTCATGAAGGTGATTGGATTGGCACATATACCGTAGTTGATACATCAGGAAAAATTATTGACCAGCATGAATCCCATTTAACTTGTCAATTTCCCGACAATAGCCCCTATCCCTACTATCAAATTAATCGTTATAAGTGGGCTGATGGTAAACAAGAAGAACATCAATTTCCTGGATCATATCATGATCAAGCTCTTTGGTTTGATACAGAACGCGTTCAAGGAAAATCTTGGGAGGTAGATGAATCTACTATAATTTTGTGCTTTTCATACAAAACAATTCCAGAAATATCCTTATCGGAAATGATTTATATTAGTCCAGATAATAACCATCGCGCCCGCACTTGGCATTGGTTTAAAAATCATCAACTATACCAACGTACTCTAATTCAAGAAGAAAGGCTAAAATAGCAAGCTACTATGTTCAGCATTAAATGTAGGTTGGGTTAAGCGCAGCGCAACCCAACATGAATCTTGGAAACCCACATTGATCTCGGTGTTGGGTTTCCTTCCGTCAACCCAACCTACAATTTTTGCTAATAGAAACTTAGGGTATGTTTACCTGCACAGGCGGGTTTTGCTTGTATAGCGGCGACTTCCAGTCCCATAGGCTCAAAATATCAGTTATAATTTCAAGTCGCAACTTGAAAAGGTAGACTCATGGCAAAAGGTGACAGAATAAACTTTTCTACTCCTAGTGGCTTTCCTGAATTTCTTCCTAGTGAAAAACGCTTGGAATTATATTTACTAGATACTATCCGTAGAGTTTACGAAAGCTATGGATTTACTCCTATTGAAACTCCCGCAGTCGAACGTTTAGAAGTATTGCAAGCTAAAGGTAATCAAGGCGACAATATTATTTATGGTATAGACCCTATTTTGCCGCCAAATCGCCAAGCTGAGAAGGATAAATCCGGCGAAACAGGTTCAGAAGCCAGGGCTTTGAAATTTGACCAAACTGTGCCTTTGGCAGCGTATATTGCTCGTCACCTCAACGAATTAACCTTTCCTTTTGCTCGTTACCAAATGGATGTAGTTTTTCGGGGAGAAAGGGCAAAAGATGGTAGGTTTCGCCAGTTTCGTCAGTGTGACATTGATGTTGTTGCGCGGCGGGAATTAAGTTTATTATATGATGCCCAAATGCCTGCAATTATCACAGAAATATTTGAAGCAGCTAATATTGGTGATTTTGTAATTCGCATCAATAACCGTAAAGTTTTAACGGGATTTTTTCAATCTTTAGAGATATCAGAAACTCAAATTAAATCTTGTGTTGGCATTATCGATAATCTCGAAAAAATTGGGGAATCTAAAGTTAAGCTAGAGTTGGAGAAAGAAGGGATTAATCCCGAACAGACACAAAAAATTATTGATTTTGTCAAAATTGATGGCAATATTGATGAAGTTTTAGATAAACTCAAACACCTCTCACAAAACTTGCCAGAATGTGAACAATTTAGTTTAGGTGTCAGCGAATTAGAAACAGTAATTGCCGGGGTGCGTAATCTGGGAGTGCCGGAAAACCGCTTTTGTATTGATTTAGCGATTGCTCGTGGTTTAAACTACTATACTGGCACAGTTTACGAAACCACCCTGATAGGGCATGAAGCTTTAGGTAGCATCTGTTCTGGTGGCAGATATGAAGAATTAGTGGGGACGTTTTTAGGTGAAAAAATGCCTGGTGTGGGCATTTCAATTGGCTTAACTCGCTTAATTAGCCGCCTGCTAAAAGCTGGTATTCTCAATACCTTAGCTGCAACTCCAGCGCAGGTAGTGGTAGTAAATATGCAAGAAGATTTAATGCCTATTTATTTAAAAGTGTCACAAAATCTGCGTCAGGCGGGGATTAATGTTATAACTAACTTTGATAAGCGTCCGCTAGGTAAACAATTCCAGTTAGCCGATAAACAAGGCATTCAATTCTGTGTCATTATTGGTTCGGAAGAAGCAGCAGCGCAAAAGTCATCACTGAAAGATTTAAAAACAGGCGAACAAGTAGAAGTAGAATTAGCTAATTTGGCTGAAGAAGTGAAACGAAGGCTGCAATGATTAAGCTGATTTTGAAAAAAAGAGAATAGATAAATATGAGCAATACTCGTGAGGTCATTATTCCCAAGGGGATGGAAATTTTATACGAAAAGTTTCACTATTGTCCTGGGATTAAGGTAGGCAATACATTATATATCTCAGGACAGGTGGGACGGGATGAAGATTTCCAGGTAGTAGAGGGAATAGAAGCCCAATTTGTCCAGACTTTCGAGAATGTGCAAAAGGTACTTTTAGCAGCAGGTGCAAGTTTTGACAATGTGGTAGAGATGATTACTTACCATGTAACAGGGGTGAATCTCGGTAATTTGCAAGTTCCACCTGCAAATGCTTCAGAACAGCAGTTTACCATTCCTCACCTGCCACTGTTTATGGAAGTAAAAGACCGCTATTTCACTTATAACTTCCCTACTTGGACGGCGTTTGGTATAACTGCTTTATCTACACCAGGACTAATCATAGAGATTAAGTGTACAGCAATTCTAGAAGGTTAGTTAGAGGCTTAACTATTCTGAATTGTTCAGAAAGTCCATGACTACTTGGGATACTTCTTCAGGTATCTGATTCATCATGCAGATTGTTCCGTGTTCAAATTCAGCTACTTTGCCATGAGGAATTGCTTGAGAAAGAAAATAGCGATCGTTGAGTTTTGCTAAACTCAATCTTTCAAATTCTTTCATGTCATCAAGTCCCCAAATAATGAGAGTTGGACACTTAATAGCACGAAATTTTTCTGGTGCATCTAGACAGTAATTACCTACAGCCCAAACTGCATACAAAGGGTGACCAAAACATTTTAAATCGTCTAAAACCCAACGATGATTTAATTCGGCAGAGCCTACGTATCGAGAACGGGCTAACCATCTTTCCATGAGATGCGAGCCATCTTCTTTAATTTTAAAACCTTCCTCAACTCTTCTAAATAGCTCTGCTTGTCCGCCCTCGCCGAAACCAGCTACATTACCTAAGATCAGTTTATCAACGCGATCGCCATAACTTGCTGCTATTTCTCCAGCCACGAAAGCACCTGTATGGTTTCCCATAATGCTGGTTTTTTCTATACCTAATTCATCTAAAAGCGCGATCGCATTTTTTGCGTAATCGGCGATTGTATACATTCTCGGTGGTTTATCCGAATCACCAAACCCCATCAAATCCATTGCGATGACTCGTCTGTGTTCAGCCAGGATAGGCATGAGTTCGCGATATTCATCACTACTGCGGGGGTTCATGTGCAGCAACAGCAGAGATTCACCTTCACCACCGATGCGATAAAGAATCTGTCCATCTTCTGTATCTAAAAAAGCTCGTTTAATCTTTTGGTTCATTCTATTCTTTTTTAGCGATCGCAGTTATATTTCCCTTCAGAGACTTTTTGACCAAAGCCAAAGATTGATTCTTTGCACCTTTGCGCCTACCCTTCCCTTTGGGACGCTTCGCGAACGGGAACAACTCCGTTGAATGCGCGAAACAAAATTCATCCCATCAATCAGCAACGCCACAAATTTTAGTTGGCAATTGCCAGTTCTTCCTTGCGGGCAACTCGCGGCGACATCTTCAGAATTTCTCGCGCTTGCGTTGGTGTTGCAACTTCGCGGCCGAGTGTATGCGCCATCTTTACAACCTTTTCTACTAACTCGCCGTTGTGCGGCTGGCCAAAACGGGTATAGGGATCGTCTCCCAGTCCAATACCAACGTGACCTCCCATTGTAATTGCCCAGGCTGCCAAAGGCATCACGTCCCCATTCCAGCACATCACCAACCATTGATCACCTGCGGGAATAGAATCTACTACCGCTTGTAAGTTGGGGAGTGTTGGCAAAAGGCCAGTTGGCGTGATTTCTCCTGTGAAAACAAACTCCCAAAAAGTATCCCGTGATAGCATTCCCATTTCTTGAAAACATCGTGCTGTCCGAATTTGTCCCACATCCCAACAGATTGTACTGACAAAGATGTTGTTTTCGTTGAGTATTTTCAACGCTTCGTATATGTATGCGCGAGAGCTAATGTGTACTTGGTCGTATGTTTGAAATTCCTTTGTCTGTGGATTCCAGAAGTCTATATTCAGCGAGCCAAACTCTAAAGGGATCATATCAACTCCCAGTGCTGGATCACTTTGCGCCGCTAATATATGTTTGAAGCGATCGCTAATCTCACTTTCTTTAGTAACGTAGTTCAGTGTAGGATTGATAATCAGGTCGGTCTGTTCGCGAATTCCTTGAATAGCTTCAAGATAAACGTCAACATCATTAATCCACTGACCATTGAATGGATCTCGTCCATGCCAATGAAAGATAGATGCTCCCGCTTCCCAAGCACGCACAGCTTCTCGGATTATCTCCTGTGGAGTGTACGGGCAATTGGGATTTTCCTTGCGGTAATCGGAATCGTTGCTGCGACACTCAATAATGAGTGGTAGGTGATTATTCATGTCTTTCTCCATTGGTCGAAGTAGTATTTCTCAGTCAGATAACTCTAACTTCTTTTTAAATAACGTCCAGTAGGCAAACCTAAAACTTGTCTATTGTTGTAAATAACATTTCCCCGCAAAAAGGTACTCTTTACCCGTCCAGTTAACTCCATCCCTGCAAAGGGTGTGTAACCTTGTTGTGACTCCGACTCAACAGCGTTAACCACAAAGCTTTCATTGGGGTCTAATAACACCAAATCAGCATCGTAACCAATAGCTATATCACCTTTTGTTAATAACCCAAAACGTCGTGATGGATTCCAAGATAGTAATTTAGCCATGTGGTTGTAAGACATTCCCCGCTTACTACCTTCACTGAATACACCCGAAAGTAAATATTCTGTACCACCAAAACCAGACTTAGCTAACCAAATATTATTCGGGTCTTTTGCACTAATTTTTTGTTCTGCCGCACAGCAAGCATGGTCACTAACTATCCAATCTACTTGATGGTTGAGTACCGCTTGCCATAAGTATTCCACATCAACACGGGGACGGATAGGGGGGTTAACTTTTGCCCAAGTCCCATTGGGGGTATCAACATCTAATAGTAAATGCCCAACAGTAACTTCTCGCCGAAAGTTGATATGAGGAAAAGCAGTTTGCATAGTTAAAGCTGCTTCCATTGCTTTACGGGAACTGAGATGTAACAAATTAATATTTGCACAATTAGTTTCATGTGCCAAATAAGAGGCAATACAAATTCCTAATCCTTCGGAATGGGGAGGACGTGCTGCACTGTAAGCGTGCAATCCACTGAGGCTAGAGTCATTTTCAACTATTTTGGTGTAGGCGTTGAGAATTTCGGCAACTTCGCAATGCAGACTTAAGCTAATTCTTTCTTGTGCTTCTGGGTAGCTTTCTCTTAGCTTTGCTAAACCACGCATAATAAATTCAAAGTGAGCAAAGTCATATCTTTCTGCTTTATTAATCATCAAAAAAAGATTTTGTTGCTCAGAAAGACCATGTAAACCATAGCCACCATAAAACATAAATATTTTAAATGACCCAATGCCATATTCCTCAAACAGCATTTGCATCTCATCAATATGCTGACTGCTAATAGGGGCGATATGGTAGCTATAATCAACAAAGAAATTTCCTTGTGATAGTGCTAATACTTCCGGGAAAAAATCTTGGTATGAGCCGCCTTTGTTGAGATAATACTTACCTGTACGGATATAATTCAGGCTAGTAGTTACTCCCCCCATTGCGGCGGCTTTACTTTCCGTCACTGCATCTTGGTCAAGGGGTTGATAAATACCGATGTGCATATGGGCATCTACGACCCCAGGAAAGCCTAGGAGGTTTTTGGCATCAAATACTTCTTGGCTATGGTCTGGGTTAATATTAGGCGCAATCTGGGCAAATTTACCATCTTTAATCCCTATATCTAGTAGTTCGACAGCATCATGATGGGGACAAACTACCCGGACATTTTTGATAATTTTATCTAATATAGGAGGTTCAGACACAGTAGACCTCACACTAAAATGATGACAGCAAGTCAGTAATTTCCACATCCTACAGGAATGCTAGCTAAAATACATGACTATTTAACAGTTGTTTATTCAATCATTTTCATGAGGAAAACCAATGATAAGTTTTAATGAGTATCATCGCAATCCAGAAACATTTCTTTTTCTGAAAATTCTGCAAGACCACTGGCAAGTTATTAGAGATGAATTTACTGGGTTTCTTCATCAGGCATCTGATGAGGAATTAAAGTTCACTTACGATGTTTTGGGGCCTAAAAGTAAAACAATTAAAACCAAAGGTAATTCCAAATATAGTGCTTTTGGGATTTTATTCCAAGGTTTATTGATTGAAGAATATATTCAAGTACATCAAATCCAATATCCAGATTATGGAATGGATGAAGCATCAGCTAAAGCACTGGTGTTAAGAGAAAAATATTTTCCAAATTTGGCTCAGTTCATAGAAGAAGTGAATTTAATTGATGATGGTGTGATTAGAAATGTGTACTTCGGCACATTCCATCCTGGCTTGGATATTAAGCTGCACGTTAACTATAATCCTCATATGAATCGGGGCTATTTGGGATTAATTGTGCCGCAGGGAGATGTGGCGATGAAAATATGTCATGAACAGCTTTATTGGCATGAAGGGGAGTTTATGGTTTTAGATCATAGTTATCCACATTGTCCGCATAATTATACTGATTACGATAGAACTGTTTTAGTTGTTGACTTCTTTAAACCGGATCAGCCTAGGGAGGAATTGATTCGATTTGAGCAAGAGCAAGTTGCCCAACGTATGCAAGATAATCCTTATAGTTTGGGTGTTTTTGGTAAGAGTGATCAGGCTCAGGAAGAAGATTTTATTAAGTGTGGTTTGGCTCATCAGTTGGAGTGGGATAAGGTTTTATGAAAGGTGATAGGTGACAGGTGACAGGTGACAGGTGATAGTGAAAGCAAATTACTAGTGACTAATGAAAAGTTATAGGAAGTTAATAGCTAAACGGCTGGATAAAGATTTTAGTTCGGCTGTTGAGATTGTGGAAGTTACTATTCCTGAAGTTGGGAATAATGAGCTTTTGGTGCGTAATAAATTTGCAGGGGTTAATGCAGGTTTTGATACTTTACTCTGTCGGGGTGAAGTTCCTTATGTGAATTTAATTCCACCTTTTGATTTGGGTGTGGAAGCGGTGGGGGAAGTGGTGGCTGTTGGTGCAAGTGTTTCTGATTTTCAGGTGGGTGATGCTGTTATCACTACTTTACGTGGTGGTGGTTATCGGGAATATCAGGTGATAGATGCTAGTTTGGCGGTGAAGGTACGCCAAGCAACGCCGGAAGTTCTCAACCTTGTACCTACGGGTGTATCAGCGTTGGTGGCTTTGGAACAAGTGGGGGAGATGCAACGCGATGAGGTGGTTTTGGTGACGGCTGCGGCTGGTGGTACTGGCCATATTGCGGTGCAATTGGCGAAGTTAGCAGGTAATCATGTGATTGGGACTTGTAGTTCTGAGGCGAAGGGGAAGTTATTAAGGGAATTAGGCTGCGATCGCATTATTAATTATCATACAGAAAATCTGCATCAAGTCCTCCAGCATGAGTACCCCAATGGGATTAACTTAATTTTTGAGTGTGTGGGTAAACAGGTTTTTGATACCTGCGTTGATAACTTAGCTATTCGAGGACGTTTGGTTAATATTGGCTACATTTCTGAGTATGGGAAAAATATAGAACAGGTGATGCAACCGCGCATTTATCACCAACTATTTTGGAAAGCCGCTTCCGTGCGGGGGTTTCTCATGCCGCACTATAAAGAATATATCCCAGAAGCACGCGATCGCCTGTTAAATCTGTTCTACTCAGGTAAACTGAAAGTATCTGTGGACTCCACCCCATTTCACGGTCTAGAATCTATCCCCACGGCGGTAGAATATCTGCTAAGTGGTCAAAATTGTGGCAAAGTAGTCGTCAAGTTTTAGTATTTTAAATACATGACACAAAATGCGGAAAATACTTTAAAAGTTGCTCATCAAGCATTTGAGCATTTTACCCAAGGTTTAGCAACGGGGGAATGGCAAGCATTTCTGGATACGCTGACAGATGATTTTACTTTTTGGTTTCCAGTCGGCAAATTCCACGGTTTAAATGAAGGTAAAGAACGCGCCAAGGAGTTTTTTGAATATGTTTCTGCATCCTTCCAACCGGGAATCAAGCTAGTATCTCTAGACCACATTACTAGTAATGAGACTACTGTAGTTTTTGAATTTCGGGACGAAGGACTTTTGT
The DNA here is from genome assembly GCF_034931465.1 of Anabaena sp. UHCC 0399. Taxonomy (NCBI): domain Bacteria; kingdom Bacillati; phylum Cyanobacteriota; class Cyanophyceae; order Nostocales; family Nostocaceae; genus Anabaena; species Anabaena sp. UHCC 0399. Next base: position 12,981 of record NZ_JAYGGZ010000035.1, read on the forward strand.
TAGAACAACCTTACAAAAATCGGATAGCGGTTTCCTTTGATGTACGAGGAGACAAAATTTGTAGCTATCGAGAATACTTTGGTAGTGATGGTAAATCTTACTAAAACCGATTTACCGCATTTAATTATTTTGAGCTTTTAATGCTTGAATTTCTTTGCATTTAGCCTCAGCTGCTTTATAAGCTTCTAAATATTCTTTCCCTCCCAACATAACATCACCATAATAATCGTAAGGTGCATCACCGTAGATAGGTAATGGATCATCTTCTGGATAATCTTCTTTTGATTCTTCTATCACAGCTTTTAACTTTTTCATACTCAAGCTTTGAGCTGCAAAATACAACATCTCTTGGGAGTTTTTGGGCAAGTACGGTAGAGTCGGATCGATGATTTTATCCTCTATTTCAATCCAACTGTGTTCTATGGGCTTGTGTGGCTTACCCCAACACACCAAAAATCCTTGCACATATTTAGCTCCCTCTGTCGCCAATGCTGCTTTATAAGCATTATTAAAGGGCTTTTTAGCCTTACTTTTGATGCTTTCCGCCATTTTTATGGAAAGTTCTTCATCCAATGTTTTGTTCATTTACGGATGGTATTGATAACAGCGACCATAATAATAGTATCACTTTCAGACAACACAAAACTTGACTTTAAAGATTTTGAGATTTATGAACATAGTCAAGATATATTAGCTCTGCGAAAATGAGATTAAAAAAAATTTGCATATCCCTTTTTGCTTGTCGATATAATTGTCAAACAATCTTTGCCGGGCTGGCTCAAGTAACTTGTCTTGAGTTCGAGTAGGTGAGGGAATCAAGCTAACTTTGAGAAAATACATATATTTTTCAATGGGAACAGATGTATTGTTCGCAAAATTAAAAACTAAACTGATTAGTAAATGGAGCTAAGCGGAATCGAACCGCTGACCCCTTCAATGCCATTGAAGTGCTCTACCAACTGAGCTATAACCCCTTACGTTGCGTTATAAATTATCTCTTAATATTTAGTGTATTGTCAAGCGGTTTTGCAAATTAATTATTAACTTTATATAGTACGGTCTTAAGTAATTAATAGTTGACCTGCAACAAATAGCTCATACAATGCCCCATAAGAAAATACACAACTAACATCGCGGCGGCAGCAAGGGCAACCAATGTACCGGCTAACATGAGAGAAAATTCTTTATGCTCAACGGCCTTCTCCATTAGGTGTAGTGACCAAGCCACTAGAGCCACATCAAATAACAAAATAGGAATTAACATATTTCTTAATATTTTTTAACACTATGTGGAATAATCTTAACACTGTTTTGGGGAACTGTATTTAACTGGAGGCGATGTGACTCAATCTATATAATGGCTTTAGAATTAAGCGTACAAGCGTACTGGAACTTCACGATCGCGCAAATAATTTTTAATTTCAGCCACACTTAACTGTCCGTAATGTAGCAGCGATGCCAATAAAGCAGCTTCCGCCTTACCTTCAGTCAGTGCAGTATGGATATGTTCACAATTACCAGCACCACCAGAAGCAACGACTGGGATTTGTACAGCCTCAGCAATTGCCCGTGTTAAGTCAATGTCATAACCTGCTTGAGTACCATCAGCATCCATACTTGTCACCAATAGTTCCCCAGCACCGCGTTTTTCCACTTCTTTTGCCCACAGTAGGGCATCTAAGCCAGTATTTTCTCGACCGCCACGCACATACACATCCCAGCCTGGATTATTAGGGTCAACTCTGCGCCTAGCATCAATAGCAATAACTATGCACTGATTACCAAAGCGATCGCTAGCCCGATTGATCAAGTCTGGATCACGTACTGCCGCAGAGTTAATACTAACCTTGTCTGCCCCAGCCCGTAACAAAGCTTTAACATTTTCTAAGGATTGGATACCACCACCCACCGTGAGGGGAATAAAGACCTGTTCAGCAGTTCGGTGAACCACATCAAAAATAATATCTCTGTCTTCATGAGTAGCCGTAATATCTAGAAATACTAACTCATCAGCCCCAGCTTCGTTGTAAACCTTGGCCAGTTCTACCGGATCGCCTGCATCCTTGAGGTTGACAAAGTTAACTCCCTTAACAACCCTTCCCGCCTTGACATCTAAACAAGGTAAGATTCTTTTAGATAACATATATTTTTTAACTCCTGGGTAATTGTCCGGAATTTAAATTGTAAATGGACGTGGGTATTTCCCGCCGAAAATCTTCGCAGGCTTGTCTATGTGCAGTGTTATGGCGGAGATTGCCCTCAAACAGACCTAAACCGAAAGTTAAAGCTGAATTATGGCGATCATCTCCTCGAAAAAACAGCCTCCAGAACCCAATGGAGAACCAAAACAGCATCGGGAGTCAGCAAAAGCAGCACCCAAAGAAAAGATTTTGCAACCTGAAGCGGCTGTTGATGAACAAGGTAAGCAAGAAGAAAGTATCAGACCACAAAAATTTGCTGACTACATCGGACAAAAAGACCTCAAGGATGTTTTAGATATCGCCATCAAAGCAGCCAAGTCGCGGGGTGAAGTTTTGGATCACTTGCTACTGTATGGCCCTCCCGGATTGGGTAAAACAACAATGGCAATGATATTAGCATCCGAGATGGGAGTCAACTACAAAATTACGAGTGCGCCAGCCTTAGAAAGACCCAGGGATATTGTTGGGCTGCTGGTTAACCTTAAACCGGGAGATATCCTATTTATTGACGAAATTCACCGCCTCTCGCGGATGACCGAGGAAATACTGTATCCAGCGATGGAAGACTACCGCCTAGATATTACCGTGGGTAAAGGTTCTAGTGCCAGGATTCGGAGTTTACCTCTGTCCAAGTTTACCCTAGTAGGTGCAACAACCCGCGCTGGTGCTTTGACCTCACCACTGCGCGATCGCTTTGGCTTAATTCAAAAACTGCGCTTTTATGAAGTTGACGAACTTAGTAAAATAGTCCTGCGGAGTTCCCAATTACTCCAAACCAATGTCACTGACGATGGCGCGATCGAAATTGCCCGCCGTTCACGGGGAACACCACGGATTGCGAATCGGTTACTCAAGCGTGTCCGTGATTATGCTGAAGTAAAATCCTGTGCAGAAGTTACCCAAGATGTCGCAGCCGAGGCATTGCAACTATTCCAAGTAGACCCATGCGGTTTAGATTGGACAGATCGCCGGATGCTAAGTGTAATTATTGAACAATTTAACGGAGGCCCCGTAGGCTTAGAAACCATTGCCGCCGCCACTGGTGAAGATACCCAAACCATTGAAGAAGTCTACGAACCCTACCTGATGCAAATTGGCTATCTCAGCCGGACTCCCCGTGGACGAACAGCCACAAAAGCCGCATACAAGCACATGGGATTTACACCACCCAATGAGCAGATGTCTTTACTATAGGAAATAGGGCATAGAAATTCAAAATTCAAAATTCACGCATTGAATAACTTCTGCCCCTCTGCATCCCCAATCCCCAATCCCCAGTCCCCAGTCCCCATGATGATTAAATTAATTAGTATTGTTCTCAGTCTGTTACTTGTGTTGGGCTGGGGTACACCAGTCATGGCACAAACCCCACAACCAAGCATCACCCAAGAGCAATTAGAACAGGGTGATGAGTGGGCAAATCAAGCTTTTGCAGCCACAAATAAAGGTGATTTTGCGACGGCGGAAAAGTATTGGACAAAGATTATTGAGAATTTCCCTACGAATGCAGGTGCATGGAGTAACCGGGGTAATTCGCGGGTGAGTCAGAATAAGCTAGAAGCTGCGCTAGTTGATTACAACAAAGCCGTAGAATTAGCCCCAGATGTCACCGATCCTTATTTAAATCGTGGTACAGCCTTAGAAGGGTTGGGCAAATGGTCAGATGCGATCGCAGATTATAATCATGTTTTAGAACTCGATCCTCAAGATGCAATGGCTTATAACAATCGGGGTAATGCCAAAGCAGGTCTAGGTTCATGGTCAGATGCGATCGCAGATTATAAAAAATCCTTTGAAATTACCCCAAACTTTGCCTTTGCCCGTGCTAACTATGCCCTTGCTCTTTATGAAACTGGGCAAACAGACCAAGCCATCCGCGAGATGCGGAATATTACCCGTAAATACCCCAACTTCGCTGATGTGCGTGCTGCTTTAACAGCTGCTTATTGGGTAAATGGTCAACAAGGTGAAGCAGAAAGTAACTGGGTGGCTGCCTATGGCTTGGATAGCCGCTATAAAGATATGAACTGGGTGAAAAATATCCGTCGCTGGCCGCCTAGCATGGTGTCTGCTTTGGATAAATTCTTGAAAATTCAATAACCAAAAGGCGATTAGGCATTGGAAATCTCATCTCCCGCATATTTCCCATCCTAATGCCCCTATTTGCATCGAATGTTGCATTCTCTTAAAAATCTGTTACATTACGTTACAGACAGTTGCAACTGTTCAACGCAATACATTGGAGTTTTGTTTATGTCAGGTTTCAAAAATTCTACACCCATTGTTGCCGAAGATCCTAATGCTGTGCGTTTTGGGTTCACTCCTCAGAGTGAAAATTGGAACGGTCGCTTTGCAATGATTGGTTTCCTATCTGTCGTTTTGATTGAAGCTTTTTCAGGTCAAGGATTCCTTCATTTTTGGGGCATCCTGTAAATTGAGTTAACATTTCCCCGACTGCAAAAATTGGCCTTCTCTTTGGTGTGAAATGCTAATTTTTGCAAAAGGTCGGGGGATATTAAGGGTAGATTTACCACAGAGACACGGAGACACAGAGGTTTTAAAGGACGAGTCGTTGAATTCCGTGTTTGATGAGGGGAACGTTGAAGTTGATGAGTAGGCCGACACGATAACCGGAGAGTTTCAGATAGGTCAATAACTGGGCTTTGTGGATTGGGATGATTGCTTCTACCGCTTTGAGTTCGACTATTACACATTGTTCAACGAGTAAATCGACGCGAAAACCTCTGTCTAAACGAGTATTATCATAAACAACAGGTAACTGCTGGCGGGAATAGCTCAAGGCCCCGCTACCACTGACAGCACTTGGAACTCTTCATTTTTAACTTTTGCGTAGTAGTGCTAGTGCGATCGCCTACAAGATTATCCCGTTATATCGAAAAACATTATCCCAAACGTAATCAATCACTGCTTTAGCATCATCCAAGGGAAGAACGTGACAAGCCCCCTGATGATCATAGGTGAGTAAAGGTACTTCTAGGGAATTGTCTGTTATTTCACTATTCTGCACTACTTGACCACGAATATTTTCTAGATTGTCCAGAGGCCCTTGAATATCAAAGTTAATCTTTGTACCTAGTTTATTCTCCACCCAAGTTTCGATGTGATCATCTAATTGCTGAGGGTTTAATGGTGTGGGGCTGGTAAGTAAGTGATAGTATACCAGAATTATTTCCTTACATTCTTCTTCTTCTGCTAATTCAATAAACATTTGAAAGACGCTGGCATTGTTAGCTAAATTCTTGAAAAATAGCGTATCTGTAACATATTTTTGAAATTTAATTTTTTTATTCTTGTAGTTGGTGTATTGCTTAAAGGCAAATCCACCCAAAGTGATCGTTAATGATAAAGTTGCCACCAAAACAGGCATGACATTTCGGACTTGTTCTAAGTCTACATTTAATGATTCAACCAGAAATGGTACATTCAATACTATAAAAATTGCCGCAACTAGCAATAATAAATTCGGTAACGTTCTTAATATTAGCGGAATTGCCGACCCAATTGCTGGAATGCCAAAAAGTAATCTATCTTTCCATGTCATGCTCGTTTCGACGTTAGGAAAGAGTAAGTCAACATCTAGTTTGGGAATATTTTTGTAGAAATAAACATACATCTTACCAGGAATAAATTTCAAATCTTGAATTTTTTCTTTTTTGGCACGGAAGTAAGCAGCTTCTTTAAATTTTACTAATAAAACAATCCTTTCAAAAATATCAATTATCTTTTCTTTTTTCCAAAAAAACAAATTTTTTACTAGAATCGTTTTACAATTATCGCCGCGATAGTAACACAAAAAGCGGTCAAAATCCTCAAAATTTACTTGAGTTGTCAAATCAATTAGAGATTTAGTTGTTAGTGCTTGTTTGATAATCGATTCAGGTAAAAGCATATAATTTGCTCTTTCCACAATATGCTCAAAGCTATTAACGACATTCAACTCCATGTCATCATATTGCTCAAATGTCGGTGGAGTTATTGGTTGAATATCTGCATTGGGGTTAAAGGGTACGTAATTATCTTTGATAGTTTCTAAGGTTCTGTGGAAGCGAAAGTGATAGTATGCAATGAGAATTTTGCAGAAATCTTGAAATTTTTGGGCATCAGTCTCATTTAGCTGACCATCTTGCAAGCAAAGTTTGATAATATCGCTGCGAGTGTAGGGAATGAATGCCTCTCGATTTGCGTAAACAGCCATGTTAAAACATTAATCGGAGTCTAACTAATGGGTTTGCCAAACCCCACGAAAACGGCAACCATCAGACATGATGTCTTCATTGACAACTTAATTCTAGTATTTTGAGTGGTAAATCTAGCAATTTTTCTGGAGTAGAGAGTGTTTATTCCACTCCACGACGATGGTTAGCCGCTTGCATTAATAAAGATTCGGCAAAAGCGATCGCATCACTTGCAGACTTACCACCGGCTAACTGTGCTAATTCCTCTCGGCGAGTGGTCAAATCATCCAAGTTCGTGACACGCACCACGGTACGCTGTTCAGTGTTGCCATTGTCGACTTTCTTACCTTTACCCTGAGTAATAGTTTGCTTATTTACCCGAAAGTGTTGATCTGCCATAGCTGCTACTAAGGGTTGGTGAGTAACACATAATACTTGATGATGTTGACTTAACTGGTGTAACTTTTCTGCTATTGCTTGCGCTACCCTCCCCGAAACACCCACGTCAATTTCATCAAATACCAGCGTCCCCGCCGCGTCGGTTTGGTTGAAACAGGCTTTGAGTGCGAGTAAAAACCGACTCATTTCACCCCCAGAAGCAATTTCTGTCAATGGTTGCAATGGTTCGCCGGGGTTGGGACTAAACATAAAGGTGATTTTGTTCGCACCCGCAGCAGTTGGCGCAGTGGGGACAATTTCTACTTGAAACTTTACCTTTTCCATTGCTAAGGGTTTGAGTTCCAAGATTAAGCGAGATTCTAGAGTAGCGGCAGTTTTTTGGCGTAGCTTAGTTAATTTTTCGCAAGCTTGAGTTAATTTTTCCCAACTAGCTTGTTCTTGCTGTTCTAAACTTTCAATGGATTGTTCACTATCATTGAGTTCTGCTAGTTCGCCATTGATGCGTTGATAGTAGGCGATCGCCTCTTGTAAACTGGGGCCATACTTGCGACAGATTTGTTTTAATTCTCGAATGCGTTCTTCTACTTCCTCTAACCTTTGAGGGTCGGCTTCCAAATTCTCCCCATAGGCGTTGATTTGTCGCCCTACTTCTGTTAATGCTGTTTGAGCATCTCTAATTAAATCTAACAATGGTTGCAGTTGGGTATCATACTCCACCATGTGATTTAATGTAGCTTCACTGTCGCCCAGCAGGTCGCCGGCGGCTGGGGTTTCGTCGTCGTTTTGATACAAAGCTTGGTAAACTTTGTAACTCATCTGTTGCAAATCAACCACATGATTGAGGCGTTCCCGTTCTTGCTGGAGTTGTTCTAACTCTTGGGGATCACTGAGGTTGGCTGTAGTTAATTCCTGGACTTGATAGGTGAGTAAATCCAGTTGTTGTAAGCGTTCCCGTTCCGAGGTGCGGCGTTTTTCTAGGCTGGTGTGGGCTTGTTGGTAAGCACTAAAGGCTGAGGTGATGACTTGACGCTGCTTGATTAAAGCTTCACCGCCATACATATCTAACCAATCACGGACTTGGGCGGCTTGTCCGACTTGGACAGTTTGACCTTGGGCGGTAATTTCTACTAAGCGATCGCGCAATTCTGTTAAAATCCGACGGTTGACCAACACACCATTCACCCGCGATCGACTGCGGATATTACTAGTGGTGACTGTAATTTCTCGACTAATAACTATAGAACTATCATCAATTAAATCAATTTCTTGTTCCGTCAACCAAGCTGCTAACGGCGGTGTTGAGGCAAAAGTTCCTTCCACCATTGCCCTAGCAGTCCCCGTGCGAATAGCGCGACTAGAGACTTTACCGCCTAAAATAGCATCTATAGCGTCTAAAATAATCGATTTTCCTGCGCCGGTTTCACCTGTTAATACATTCAGTCCCGCGCCAAATTCTAGTTCTAGTTGATCAATCAGGGCAAAGTTCTCAATTCGCAGACACAGCAACATCAGAACAAAGTCTCCAGGAAAGGGAACAGGGGAAAGGTGACAGGTGACAGGTGACAGGTGACAGGGGATAGGTGACAGAACAAAGGGATTTGAAGTTACAGGAGGTTAAGCAGGATTTTTGAGAATCGGCAAATACCCACTACCATTGAACTAGCAAGCACATTTTAGTGTAGCAAAAAAGTCAATGGTCATTAGTCATTAATTACTCTCCCCAGTCCCCAGTCCCCAATCTTAAGAAATACCAATTATTTTAAACATATTGTTACAATACTTAACATACCCAATCCAACCGGTGGCTTTTTCTATGATTGTTAAAACACTTCCTACGAACTCCCGACCGATTGAGGGTGAACTGCAAGTTACAGAACAGGCGATGCTAACGAAAATTGTTGAACCTGAGATATTAAGTTACAACCCGGCGGAAATAAAAGCCCACTATCAAGCTAGACCTTGGCAAGTTGTACGGCGGATTTTCGCAGTTTTAGGGCCGACTATATCCTTTGTTTTGGGGTTGTGGTGGGATAATAAACGGGGAGTTGTCGTCAAAAATGACCAGCGTCGAGCAATTCAATTAAGAGACTTACTCACACAGTTGGGGCCGGCTTATATCAAAATTGGGCAAGCTTTATCCACTAGACCAGATTTAGTTCCTCCCATATACCTTGAAGAACTGACAAGATTACAAGACCAATTACCGGCTTTTCCTAACGAAATCGCCTACCAGTTTATTGAAGAAGAACTAGGAAATCCACCCGAAGAGGTTTACGCAGAACTTTCAGCCATGCCGATCGCAGCTGCTTCCTTGGGTCAAGTTTATAAAGGTAAGCTAAAAACTGGGGAAGAAGTAGCGGTGAAAATCCAGCGTCCTGACTTAAGGGAACGCATCACTATTGACTTATATATTTTAAGAGGCCTAGCGGCTTGGGTACAGAAAAAAGTCAAGCGGGTACGCAGTGACTTAGTTGGGATTTTAGATGAATTAGGCGATCGCATTTTTGAAGAAATGGATTATATCCATGAAGGCGAAAATGCCGAACGTTTCTTTGGATTATATGGACATATTAAAGACATCTACGTACCGAAAATTTACTGGGAATATACTAACCGTCGTGTGTTAACGATGGAGTGGATTAACGGCACAAAGTTAACCCAGACCGCAGAAATTAAAGCCCAAGGCATAGATGCGCGGTATTTAATTGAAGTCGGTGTACAGTGTTCATTAAGACAACTTTTAGAACATGGATTCTTTCACGCTGACCCCCATCCAGGTAACTTGTTAGCCACACCAGATGGCAAACTAGCTTATCTTGACTTTGGGATGATGAGCGAGATTCAACCGCCCCAACGTTATGGTTTAATTGAGGCGATCGTCCACGTTGTTAACCGCGACTTTGAAGGACTAGCACAAGACTACGTTAAACTAGAATTTCTCTCCCCAGAAACAGATTTAACGCCAATTATTCCCGCCTTCGCCAAAGTATTTGCTAACGCTCAAGGTGCTAGCGTCGCCGAATTTAACATTAAAAGCATCACTGATGACCTATCAGCATTGATGTACGAGTATCCTTTCCGCGTACCCCCCTACTATGCCTTAATTATTCGCTCCTTGGTGACACTGGAAGGTATCGCTATATATATAGATCCAGACTTTAAAGTTCTCAGTGAAGCGTATCCTTACGTCTCTAAACGTCTATTAACCGACCCAGCACCACAATTAAGAACATCACTACGAGATTTACTGTTTAAAGAAGGTAAATTCCGGTGGAATAGGTTAGAGAATCTCTTAAAAAATGCGCGGAAAAACCAAGACTACGACCTCAATTTAGTAATTAATCAAGGCGTAGATTTTCTCGCTTCTGAACGCGGTTCTTTCATTCGAGACAAGCTAGTAGATGAAGTTTTAAACGGACTGAATGCTTTAAGTAAAAATGTCCTGCATAACTTTACCTATCTACTCAGAGAAAGAGTAGGTATTACAGCCATCAACGAAACCCCAGGTGCAACAGTTGAGCAACAACAAACCTTAGAACATATCAAAAATATCTCCAATATCTTAAGAGAAACTCGCGGCTTTGATGCAACACAACTCGCACCACAAATAGCTCAATTATTAGTAAATCCTGGTGTGCAACGTTTAGGTCAGCAAGTTACCAACCAATTGCTGCAAAAGGCTACAATCCGACTACTTCGGGAATTGTTAGCAGCAGAAGAAGTTAATAGCAGTGAAAAGAGTCAGTTAGCAAAACCTACAAACTTATCTCTGTCTGCTAAAAGGGTATAAACGTAGGTAGGGAAGCCATCAAGTTTGTAGTAAGGACTTCAGTCCTTAGAAAAATCAGGACTAAAGTCCTTACTACGAACCGTCAATCATTCCAAACAATCAGAGTCGGGAAAATCGGGCAAAAATACTATAATTTGTAAGCAGCGTCATCTATTCAACCCAAAATGGCAGAGGTATCGCCCAAGATATTCATTTCCTACTCACACAACGACGAACCCCTGAAAAATGAACTCATTAAACACCTGAGTATCTTAAAACGGCAGGGAGTGATTTCTATATGGCAAGACCGTGAGATATCACCCGGAATAGAGTGGGATAAACAAATTAAAGACAATCTTCAAACAGCCGATATCATTCTGCTTCTCGTCAGTTCAGACTTTATTTCTTCTGAGTATTGTAACGGTGTAGAAGTTAAGACAGCTATAGAACGTCATAATGCTGGAGATGCTAGGGTTATTCCTGTTATTCTCAGAAATGTTTTTTGGCAATTAGACCACTTTGCTAAACTGCAAGCTTTACCCACAAATGCTACACCTGTTAAATCTTGGACGAATCAAGATGATGCGTTTACCGATATAGCTCAGGGTATTAGAGATGTCGCTAAAGAGTTAATTACGAAGCGTCAACAAGAACAAAAACTGGCAGATAAAGAAGCAGCACTAGCCCAATATCGCCAAAAAGTGGCAGAATTTGCGGCTGATGGCGAAATTTCTCAGATAGAGGCTTACATCTTACAAGAGGAACAACAAAGGCTAGGATTAACAGACCAAGAAGCTGACACCATCAGAGCGCAAGTATTAGAGCCTTATGGAAGATATAAAGAAAATCTAGACAAGTATCGGCAAATTTTTACGCAGTGGGTAGAGGAGCAAGGATATCCACTGAAGGGTCAGAATTACCCTTTTCGGCAACACGGTAATTTGCATTACTTGTAAACTGAAACACCGCCAAATCAACACCGCGAAATTGTTTTACTTGGCTGTCTACCGTGTATACACAAGTCGGATGTAAAGTAGATGCAGAGGATTTTCAAGAGGCAAAAACAGTGGATAATCCGATCTTAATTCACGCTGCGAAGATACCAGGAAAGGCATTTGGAGACCCTCGGTTGATAAAAAGGGGGCAGCATTATATGAGGCAATGCAAAAGCACCAATCGATAAATATCCGGCAAATAAGTCGAAATTGGGCAGAACAGATGGCTTATTATCGGTTTTTGGAGAATGAAAACGTTACGCTATCAGAACTAGTAAGTAGTATTGCGGATGAGTGCCAGCTTCGTGTAGCGGAAAAGCACGTATTAGCGATAAGTGATAGTAGTGAAATCAACTTGCAGTCTCATGTAGGTAGACTGTCACCATTCGGATTAGGAGTAGTAGGAAACAATACAGATGTAGGGTTTTATATCCATCCAACACTGGTATTGGATGGCGAGAGTGGATTTCCTTTGGGATTAAGCACGTTAAAACTGTGGAGTCGAGAAATCGACCATGCAGATAAACATGAACGAGGCTATAAAAATTTACCAATTGAGGAGAAGGAGTCTTACAAATGGTTAGCCTCGGCATCGGAGAGTCACAAATGCTTGTCCGGGGGTAGAGCGAAGATGGTAACTCATATTGGTGACCGGGAATCTGATCTATTTGAGGCATTTGCCACTGTACCCAACAAAAAGAATCATCTGCTAATCCGAGCTTGCCAAGACCGTCGATTGTTAGGACAATCTCTATCACTCTACGGCTACTTGAGTCAGCAGCCTTGTGAAGGTACTTATATTATCAACGTACCCGCAGATCCACGTCGAAATCGGATGGCAAGAGAAGCAATGCTGATTGTTCGCTGTGGACGAGTGAAAATTCAACGCCCCGATAAATTGAACGTTTTTGGCTATCCTCAGAGCGTTACCCTTTATGCTGTAGAAGCCCAGGAAATTCAACCGGACACCGGACAAGAACCAATTCATTGGCGATTGCTGACAACACACGAAGTTGTTTGCTTAGAACAGGCACTACGAGTGATTCAATGGTACGGATGGCGATGGAAGATTGAACAACTCTTTGCCACCCTCAAAACAGCAGGATTAAATTTAGAAGCTACTCAGTTAGAGTCTGTTATCGCTATTCAACGCCTGACAATCCTGGCTTTGTCCGTAGCCGTGCGAACCTTACAAATGGTTGAAGGGCTTGACAATACTCAGCTTTCTGCTGCGCTTACCTTTTGTGAACAGCAGCAGCAATGCTTAGGAGTAATTCAATCTTCTGTTGAAGGCGATACCCAAAAACTGCAAAATCCTTATCCACAAGGTTGTTTGCCTTGGGCTACTTGGATCATCGCTCGCTTAGGTGGATGGTCTGGATATCTCTCTCAACGACCTCCGGGAATGCCTACCCTCGTTCGCGGTTTACGGCAATTTGAGTCTATCTTTTTAGGCTGGAAACTCGCTCAGGGTGGACTTGTGTATACACGGTAGCTTAAAAAAGGGGGTTAGGGGTGATCAAAACGCTGTAGGGCTAGGTTATTAGACTTGTGTGTACACCGTAGGCAAGCGGAGAGGGGTTTCATCGCGTTAATTTCAACTTGGTATTATCCAGAAGTCCCTACAACCTCAAGTTACCAATTTTCGGAAATATATTTAGATATATCAGTAAAAATCAGGTTTTTTGATAAAAATATTATAAAGGAAATACGCGAGAATTGGTAGATGGGAGGCGATGCTGAGTAATGCTCACGATTTGCAAGTAGTTAGCCAATCTACAGGCAAATCTGTTTTAGGGTGGGAATTTGGACATAGACTAAAATCAAAACAACCCTAACTTCCCATAATTGTTATGAGTCTTGCTACTACTAAACGTTTTACTGTAGATGAATATCACCGTTTGGCAGAACTCGGCTTTTTTGCAGACAATGAACGAGTTGAACTAATTAAGGGTGAAATATTTGCAATGTCCGCCAAAGGTACAGCGCACTCCGTTTGTATTACTCGCTTGTATCGAGAGTTATTCAAACTGATTGGAGAACAAGCCACTCTAAGAGGACAAGAACCGATTATTCTCTCAGACAACAGTGAACCAGAACCAGATATGGTCATCGCCAAAAATACGCCTGATGACTATCTGGCAAATCATCCTGTACCATCAGATATATTACTATTAATTGAAATTGCAGATTCTTCTTTGAAATATGACCAAGAAATAAAATTATCTATCTATGCAGAAGCAGGTGTTTCTGATTATTGGATATTTAATTTATTAGATAATTGTCTGGAATGTTACACCGAACCTTATCACGCTGTAAAAGGTAAATTTGGTTATCGGCGTAAGTTAGTGTTTTTACAAAATGAGTTGGTTAGTTTGCCATCTTTTCCTCAGTTAGTTTTGGATTTATCTAAGGTATTTCCTGCGTGATAGTTATTATGTAAATCAAGTTTTATCAGGACTAAAGTCCTCTCTAAGAGACGCTACGCGAATACTACGAACTTTAATCAAAGTAAACTTTCCATCGCTTGTTGTAAATCATTCGTCAAATCAGCAACAGCTTGTCTCGCACCTAAGCGACTCCCTTTATAAACTGGGTAACATTCCGATACAGAAATTGGTTCACCAATTGTTAACTTCACCCGTTGCTTACCCAAGGTGGGACGCTGAAAAGATTTATCGCCTTTAATTTGAGCAATCATTTTCCACAGGATTAAAACGGTTTCCGCAAATCTTTCTACTGTGGGTTTTTCGCGGATGTAGTTACCAGAAACAGCCACAAAACTTTCTACTAATCTCATGTGCCACATTCTAGCATTGGCTTCTTCTGCCACGCGATCGCCTAATGCTCTCTCGACAGCAGATAATCCTTTGATATCCTTATACTCTTCTCTAAATATATAGTTCCAGCCAGCCTGCTCTACCCGCCGACAGCGATCGCTCACTTGTCCCTTTGGTTGTACATTAAAATACTGCTCCGCTATTTCTAAGGCTGCACTCAATAAAGCTTGTAATCTTAACGCTAAGGCTTGATTGCGGTCTGTAACTTCCTCTGGGACTGCGGACAACTTAAGATGATAAAAGCGCGTGTAAAACTGCTCCATTAAAGACAGCAAGTGTTCAGCCAAAGTCAATAGACGCGGATACATTGACTCTAAATCGGGAATTTGGCTGTGTGGGGTTGTATCTACAGGTAAACCGCTAGCAATTGCTAAGTCATCTAAAAGTTGAGCGATCGCATTCCAGGGAGCATCGACATAACTATATTTAATCCCGACTGGTACAATTAAAACTTGCTCGGTGCGTCCAGCTTTTTGCAAGTCTTCAGCACACCAAAAACCCATTTGAGCAATTCCTGGTTCTAAGGGACTGATGATTTCTGAAAGTCCATTAGTCGCACCTTCTGGTGCTGCTGACATTGGGAACTTTCCATTGGCGAACAAATCCCGCGCCGAACGTAATCCCGTCCAATCAGCCTTACCCCGTTGAATGGGAGTCCCACCCAAGTTTGACGCAAGCCAGCCAACATAGTCACCCGCCCAGAGAGGAATGCCGCGATCGTAGATAAAATGAGCATGAATTGGATGTTTGAATGCTATACCCTGCTGTCGTGCTGCCTTTGGCACAAGTTGCGAAAGCAAATACACCAAAGCAAAAGGATCTTCGGTTTTAGGGTGGCGAAATGCAAGCAAAAAGCGGATTTTCCCCTCTTGAAACTGGTGATAGAGATTTGCTAAAACCTCTACATTCTCTGCTTCAATTTGGGTAATGGGAGTTTGAGTGCGTATCCATGTTGGTAGAAACAGGTGAACAAATCGCAGCAATAAAGGATTAAAAGCTGGGGGGATAAATTCTAAAGGTGGTTGTGCTTGGTAAATCATGATATTGGGGACTGGGGACTGGGGACTGGGGATTGGGGATTGGGGAATTGGGATTGAATCTAAAATTTAAAATCCAAAATCTAAAATCCAAAATCTAAAATTCTTAACCTATACTTTGTACTTCATACTTCATGCTTAGTATTTCGTGCTTGAGTTGATACAGAAATTAGCGATTTTGCAATCAGGAGTTAAAAAATAAACGATGCGACTGTCACAAATGTTATTCGTCACACTGCGGGATGATCCGGCTGATGCGGAGATTCCTAGCCATAAGTTGTTACTACGTGCTGGTTACATTCGTCGCATCGGTAGCGGTGTTTATGCTTATATGCCTTTGATGTGGCGCGTACTGCAAAAGGTTTCTCAGATTGTGCGGGAAGAAATGAACGCTACAGGCGCACAGGAATGTTTACTTCCCCAACTCCAACCGTCTGAGTTATGGAAGGAGTCGGGACGCTGGGATACTTACACCAAGGCTGAGGGGATTATGTTTTCCCTGATTGACCGCCGTGAACAACAATTAGGATTAGGGCCGACGCACGAGGAAGTGATTACTGCGATCGCTCGTGATATGATTCGCTCTTACCGTCAGCTACCCCAGCACCTCTACCAAATACAAACTAAGTTCCGTGATGAAATTCGCCCCCGCTTCGGTTTAATGCGCGGTCGGGAATTTATCATGAAGGATGGCTATTCTTTCCACGCCGATGAAGATAGCCTGAAAAAAACTTACCAAGATATGTACCAAGCATACAGCAATATGCTGCGGCGTTCTGGTTTGGCTTTCCGTCCAGTGGAAGCTGATTCTGGTGCAATTGGTGGTTCTGGTTCAACAGAATTTATGGTGTTGGCGGAAGCCGGCGAAGATGAAGTTCTCTACACCGAAGATGGTAAGTACGCCGCAAATGTCGAAAAAGCGGTTTCTTTACCTGCTGACGCTGAACCTTCGCCGTTTACTACCTATGAAAAACGGGAAACACCGGGAACAGAAACAATTGAAACAGTCTGTAAATTCCTCAAGGCTGCTTCTACACAAGTAGTCAAAAATGTTCTTTACCAAACAGCTTATGATAACGGCTTAACGGTTTTGGTACTGGTAAATATTCGTGGTGATCAAGAAGTTAACGAAGTCAAATTACAGAACGAATTGACTAAATTAGCTCCTAATTACGGTGCAAAAGCGATTATTGGTTTAACTGTTCCCAGTGCAGAAACACAGCAAACTTGGGCAGCTAAATCTTTACCTTTAGGCTACATTGCCCCTGATCTTGCTGATGAATATATTGCCGCAAACAAACAAATTCATCCTAAATTTGTCCGGTTAGTTGATCAAACCGCCGTTGAGTTAAAAAACTTCATTACTGGTGCAAATGAAAGCGGCTATCACGTCGTGGGTGCGAATTGGGGTGAGCAATTTCAGCTAGCAACAAGTGTAGTCGATATCCGCAAAGCTAGACCAGGCGATCGCGCCCTTCATGACCCGCAACAAACCTTAAAAAGTGCTAGAGGCATTGAAGTCGGTCATATTTTCCAATTAGGCATAAAATATTCCCAAGCAATGGGCGCAACCTATACTAATGAACAGGGTGAAGAAAAACCTTTAGTTATGGGTTGTTACGGTGTCGGTGTCTCCCGTTTAGCCCAGTCAGCCGTAGAGCAATCTTACGATAAAGATGGGATAATTTGGCCAGTAGCGATCGCACCTTATCAGGCGATCGTCACCATTCCTAACATTAATGATGCTCAACAAGTAGAAATTGCGGAAAACCTTTACACGCAACTGAATCAATCAGGAGTAGAAACATTATTAGATGACCGCAATGAAAGAGCCGGAGTAAAATTTAAAGATGCTGATTTAATCGGCATACCTTATCGAATTGTTACCGGACGAGCAATTACCAACGGCAAAGTTGAAGTTGTAGAAAGAGCAACTCGTAAAGCTCAAGAAATTCCCATAGAGGAAGTTGTGGCTACGCTTAAACAGTGGATCAAAGCAGCAACAGAGACTAACAATTAAATCCCCAGGACGCAGATCGATCAATATTATCCTGTCTCTGCGTTCCTCATCAAACTGTTAAGAATCTGAGGAAAAGATAATATTTACAGATTTACATAATTGGGCAGGTGACGGATTAGAAAAATAAATTATAAAATGAAAAATAAAAAAGAGTTTAGAATTTAACTACATGGAGTTAATTAACCCAATAAAATTTCAGAGTTAATGGGGAGATTAGACCCATAGATTTATCCATCAGTTGTCAGGTAGCCACCATAAACTACGTACACTAGGATACGTGAAAATAAATCTTAACCTGCTCCCTATTTTCCAGTAGTCATTTTAACTGCTCACTTCTGAATTCTCAAATCAAAAGCCCCGAATTTAAATTTACAGAGCTATCATTTAGATTTTTGGAAACTCTATACTTTTAACTATCGTCCCTAACCAGGCTGCTCTCCACAAACAGACCACCTCAGCCCCCAGTCAGGAAGGTTTTAAAAATGAACGACCAACAAGGAAAACGTATATCTTCAGGTGTTATTGCAGCCGTCTCCGCCGCAGTTGTAGCAGTTGGTGGCGGTGTGGCTTGGTTAACTGCCAACACCAATTCTCCAACACAACCAACGCCATCGCAAAGAATCCAACAGCCATCAAATGCACAGCCAGGTAATGAGCAAACAGCTAATGTTTATTGGCTCAAAACCACTGAAAAAAGCATGGAATTAGTTCCTCAGCCTATTAGAATAGCGTCGGTTCGACCTAACCAAGTTCTAGAGCAGGCTTTTCAAAGTTTGTTAGCAGGCCCCACAGAAGGGACAAATTCCACCACCATTCCCCAAGGAACTAAGTTATTGGGGCTAAAAGCGGAAAATAAGGATGAAATCCACGTCAATTTATCGGAAAACTTTACCAGTGGTGGTGGCAGTAGCTCTATGGTAGGTCGTGTAGGTCAAGTAGTTTATACCGCCACAACATTAAACCCCAATGCCAAAGTCTACATTGAGGTCAACGGTAAACCATTAGAGGTTTTAGGTGGTGAAGGTGTAGAGATAGAACAACCCATGACCCGCGAAAGCTTTAAAAAAGAGTATCCACTTTAATTAAACTGTTGACTGTTGACTGTTGAGGAATCTCCTCTACCCCTATGCTCCCAGTCTCCAGCCTTGCAATGAGTGGATTTGCAATGAGTGGATTTTAGATTTAGATTATTCAATCCAAAATCTAAAATCCAAAATTCCTAGCCCCCAGTTCTCTTTCATTTAATTTTTACTACTTAGCACCCTAAAATTACGGGCTTGCTGCTCTAGCCTAGTGGCGAGGCGATCGCAAACCCGATTACATAATTCAAAAATCATTTCATCTTCCACCCTGTAGTAAGCACAAGTCCCTTCACTGCGGCGGCTAAGAATCCCAGCTTGCCACATTACCTTCAGGTGTTTGGACACATTTGCCTGTGAAGTGTGTGTTGCTTCTACCAATTCTTGTACACATTTTTCTTCATCCCGCAATAAGTGCAACAGGCGCAGACGCATCGGCTCGCTTAAGAGACTGAAGTATTCAGCTACTTGTTGCACTACTTCTGGCGGTACAGGCAACGCTTGTTTCATCAGGATTAACCCGCAGAACTCCAAATGTTAACAATGATTCATTGATTCATGAAGAATAATGATTCACTTGTTATATAGATTAATACCTAATCAGGGTTAATTCTCATCAAAGGTTGGTTATATTCCACCGCTTCGCCATTTTGGATGAGAATTTCTACGACTTGCCCAGAAACCTCAACCTCGATTTCATTCATCAGCTTCATCGCTTCGATGATGCAGACTGTTTGACCTTTACGGACGCGATCGCCCACTTCTACAAACGCCGCTTCCCCCGGTGCAGGAGCGCGGTAAAATGTCCCCACCATTGGGGAAGGCACTTCTACAAATCTCTGGTCAATGATCGGCGGAGAACTTGCCCCTGAGTGTGCGCCAGAATTAGTTACCGCATGGTCAGCAACACGATTGCCAACCTCCGGTGCGGAAATGGGTATTGATGGCTGTGCGATCGGTTGCACCGATGGCATGGACACAACGTGATTACTCACATTAGCAGCTTTACGTACTGTTAACTCAAACTCATCACTTTTGAGTGTTACTTCTGCAATATCAGTTTCTGCAATAGTTGCCAACAGTTGGCGAATTTCATTAAAGTCCAATGGCACAGTTTTTTTTACCTCGACCTATCCGTAAATAAGAATTTTAAGTTTGGCAGGGATTTAATCCCCCTGGAGGGATTGAAATCGGGATTGCCTCAAGAATGAAAGCAAACTTATTCCCTGCCTATGTATTTATCATCACGGGTATCAATTTTGATGCGTTCTCCTTGAGTAATAAACAAAGGAACCATCACAGTAGCCCCGGTTTCCACAGTCGCTGGTTTAGTGCCACCTGTAGCAGTGTCACCTTTCACACCTGGATCTGTTTGTGTCACCTCTAAAACTACAGAGTTAGGCAGTTCCACTTCTAGAACTTGCTCACCCCAACGAATCACGTTTACCTCCATACCTTCTTTGAGGTATTTGACGCGATCGCCAATTTGGGCAGCACTCAATCTACCCTCTTCGTAAGTTTCCATATCCATAAAGACGAACTCATCGCCCTCTTTATAGGTATGCTGCATCGTGAGTTTTTCGAGAGTGGCCTGTGGCACACTTTCCCCCGCCCGGAAAGTTCTTTCTAAAACCTTGCCGGTTTGGACACTTTTAAGTGTTGTCCGTACAAAGGCAGAACCCTTACCTGGCTTAACGTGAAGGAAATCAATCACTCGCCATACAGACCCATCTAATACAATTGATACGCCGGGTCGAAAATCGTTACTGGAAATCATGAAGCTTTTAAATCGTGGAAGACAATCGGCATTTATTGTACCCTTCCAGGGTAGTAATTAGGTAATTAGTCAATAGTTATATAGTTAATAGTCATTGGTCATTGGTCATTGGTCATTGGTCATTACTCAGCACCGGCTAAACGCCGCGCTACCGCTAACAGCACTCAGCACTCAACACTCATGTATGGGAAGATGAGTGATGAGTTACGCATTTTAGCCATACCATGTTGAATTTATTAAAATCCTGGCTGAAGAACAGCCTCATGGCAATACTGTTGGTAACAATATTTTTAGGCATAAATACAGCTGGCTGGACTCCTTCCAGTAACGCTGCCTTGCCATCTGGAAACGCAATCACTGACGGCAAAGCTCTATTAAGATATGCACTCCCGATAGATAATAAGCCAGTACGTCAATTGCAAGCCAGTCTAGAAGATATCTCTACTCAACTGCGTGCAAATCGGCGATGGGGTGCTGTCTCCAGAGACCTGAGTAAAGCATCCCGCATTCTTGATAAACCTTCACAAATCCTAGCAAGCGTTCCGGAAGAACGCCAACCTCAAGCCGAAGCTTGGCTGAATGAATTAAAGTCTGGCGTGGAAAAAAGTAAAGAATTGACCCAAACCAAAGACAAAGAAAAAATGCTCGAAGAGAGAGCAAAACTGCTGAATTTGGTATCTCTATTAGAAGAGTCAATGGTCAAGGAATACCCCTTTGAAGTTCCAGAAGAGTACAGTAACCTCCCACAACTCAAAGGTCGTGCCACAATTGCTATCAAAACCAATAAAGGTAATTTGACAGTTGTTGTAGATGGTTACAGCGCACCTGTCACTGCTGGTAACTTTGTCGATTTGGTAAAACGTGGTTTTTATAATGGCTTAGAATTTACCCGTTCTGAAGAATCTTACGTGCTGCAAACCGGAGATCCACCAGGAAAAGAACAGGGTTTTATTAATCCCAAAACAGGCCAATACAGAGCTATTCCCCTAGAAATACTTGCAGAAGGTGACAAAGCCCCCACCTATGGTATTACCTTAGAAGATGCTGGTCGTTATCTTGATATGCCAGTTTTACCTTTCTCTTCCTTTGGTGCATTGGCTATGGCTCGTCCTGAAAGTGAAGTTAATGGCGGTTCTTCTCAAGTCTTCTTTTTCTTGTTTGAACCAGAACTTACACCAGCAGGACGTAACCTATTAGATGGTCGTTACTCAGTTTTTGGCTATCTCATTGAAGGTAGAGAAATTTTGGATATCCTCAAAGCCGGAGACAAAATTGAATCAGCCACCGTAGTTCAAGGCATCGAAAACTTAGTAGAACCCCAAGCAGCCTAGACAATTGCTTTGTAGAGACGCGATTAATCGCATCTCTACAGATTCATAAAAAGTCAGGAGAGTGTCAACCTTCTTCGCTCTCCCGACTAACCAAGATTTCCAACCGCTAACACCTGCTCAATGGCGATGGCGTTCCGCCCAGCGTAGCTGATCGCTATTTCTCCAAAAGTCCGCGATATAATTTTCTGATTATCTGTATATACTGTCTCTTCGTACAGTCCTTCTTCCAGCAACAGCACAGAGATTTTCTTTTCTAACGGGTCTACAATCCAATATTCTGGTACTTCAACCGCCGCATATTCAGAACGCTTATAACGATAGTCCCGCTTGATGGAATCTGGACTGATAACCTCTACAATTATTAACTGCGGTGATTCAAAGACGGCTGATACATTGATCAATTCTCTTGCTTGTTCCTGCGTCACCACACACAAATCACTTAACCTAGACTTATTTCTTCCTGTCCTTACCCCAGCTTCCCGAAAAGTTAACCAAGGTAAATCCAAACGCTTAATTTCTGCTTTGAATGCGGTGTCTACAAAATCGACAATCAAGAAATGTTGAATTGTAGGGGGGTTCATTAATTCCAGTCTGCCATCCACTAGTTCATAGGGAAAACCACTGCCATCATCATAATTTAAGTAATCTTCAAATGTGAGATTTGTTACTAGTGAAGTGAGCATCCCAACCGACCCCTAGACGATAACATTATCCTATCTTGAGGGAGTAGGGACTGGGGACTGGGAAAAAGCAGAGGATTAATGACTAATGAATAATGACTAAAGTTAAAGATATTGGCGAACAAGGCCTTCTAGAAAGATTACAGCGTTTCTGTCCACCAGAAATTATTGGTGATGATGCGGCGGTATTGGTGACAGCACCAGAGCAATCTTTAGTTGTCACCACAGATATCCTAGTTGACGGTGTGCATTTTAGTTATATCACCACGTCCCCAGAAGATGCTGGTTGGCGTGCTGCGGCTGCTAATTTGTCAGATTTGGCAGCAATGGGTGCTTCTCCCTTGGGAATTACTGTGGGACTGGGACTTCCTGGTGATTTGAGTGTGAGTTGGGTCGAAAGCTTATACCAAGGGATGACAGAATGCCTGCAACAATACGATACCCCGATTGTGGGTGGGGATGTAGTGCGATCGCCTATTACTACAGTTTCAATTACCGCCTTTGGTCAAGTTCACCCCCATAAAATTATCCGTCGCTCTGCCGCCAAAGTCGGCAATGCAATTATTGTCACAGGTGTTCATGGGGCATCTCATGCGGGCTTAAAATTACTGTTAAACCCTGAATTAGGGCAGAACCTCACCCCAGTAGAAAAGACGGTTCTAATCAAAGCACACCAGCGTCCCCAACCACGATTAGATGTCTTACCCCTCATTTGGCAGATTTTAGAATATCCATTCCCTATTGCCGGTATGGATAGCAGTGATGGGTTAGCAGATGCTGTCTTACAAATTTGTCGCGCCAGTGGTGTTGGTGCAATCTTAGAAAGTGAGCAAATTCCTCTACCAACAGCTTTTACTCATTGGTTAACTCCAGAGCAAGCCCTAGAATATGCTCTGTACGGTGGTGAAGACTTTGAACTAGTGCTGTGTCTACCACCAGCATTGGCAAAAACTCTCATACAGATGTTAGATAACAGTGCAGCCATCATCGGCACTATTACATCTCATTCCCAAGTCATACTTAAGCATCAAGATGAAAAAATCCCTGACCGAGTTCTCAGCCTCAGTCAAGGATTTCAACATTTTAGTCAATAGTCAACAGTTCAAAATCCAATTACAAATCCAAATTTATCAACCTTCTAAAATCAGGTCTTCTTAATTTTGAATTTTGTTAGCGCAGCGTTAGCGAGTCTGCGAGCGTCATTTTGAATTGATTAGACCCACTTTTCAGCGACTAATTCAGCCAAATCTAGAACGCGTTGGCTGTAACCCCACTCGTTGTCATACCAAGCCATGACTTTAACCATGTCATTACCCATAACCAGAGTCAAGTTAGCATCAACGATAGAAGAAGCATCGCTACCTTGATAATCGGAAGATACCAATAGCAGTTCGCTGTAGTCCAAAATGCCTTTGAGTGAACCTTCAGCCGCATCTTTGAGAGCTTGGTTAACTTCTTCCGTAATAGTACGCTTCTCAACCTGAACTACGAAATCTACCATTGAGACGTTCGGGGTAGGTACGCGTAAGGCAACACCATTCAGCTTACCTTTAAGGTCTGGAATTACTAGTGCCACTGCTTTTGCTGCACCAGTAGAGGTGGGGACAATGTTGATGGCTGCTGCCCTTGCCCGGCGTAGATCACGGTGAGATGCGTCTAGCAATCGCTGATCACCTGTGTAGCTGTGAGTGGTAGTCATCGTACCTTTGATGATGCCGAATTTGTCATTCAACACCTTGGCGATGGGTGCGAGGCAGTTGGTTGTACAGCTGGCATTACTAATAACATGATGTATGTTGTGGTCATAATCATGATGATTCACACCAATTACAAATGTACCGTCCTCGTTTTTACCGGGGGCCGTGATGAGAACCTTTTTTGCACCAGCATTAACGTGCCTCAACGCTCCTTCTTTGCTGGTAAATACACCAGTGGCTTCGATAATTAAGTCAATTTCCCACTCTTTCCAGGGCAAGTTTTCTGGGTTGCGATCAGACACGCATTTAATGGTCTTGCCATTAACGGTGATAGAGTTGTCATCGGCGGTAATGTCAACATCCTTTAACTTCCCAAGCATTG
The DNA here is from genome assembly GCF_034931465.1 of Anabaena sp. UHCC 0399. Taxonomy (NCBI): domain Bacteria; kingdom Bacillati; phylum Cyanobacteriota; class Cyanophyceae; order Nostocales; family Nostocaceae; genus Anabaena; species Anabaena sp. UHCC 0399. Next base: position 37,384 of record NZ_JAYGGZ010000035.1, read on the forward strand.
AATCATACTTCAGGAGGTGTGCATTAGTTCTAGGATCTGATGTGTCGTTAACAGCTACTAGGTCAATATTGCTATTTTCTCGTCCTAGCCAACAACGTGCAAAATTACGTCCGATACGCCCGAAACCATTTATTGCGACTCTAATCACAGTATCTTGCCCTCTGTATATATGCCTATAAGTTGATATCTTTGACCCCAATCATATCGCAAAGGGGGGGAGTATTTATAACCTTAAAGTGTTGGATCAATAAAAAAAAACATATTTTATTCAGATTCATCTGAGTAGAGGTTGTGAGCAGCAATGTAGGATCTAACCTCTTCTGGCACTAAATGAGTAATTAATTTCCGCTCTCGACACAGGTTACGAATTAGACTTGACGAAACTCTCACTAATGGTGTATGCAAGAGTTGCCAGCGAATAGTTACTAACTGCTTTGCCAGTTTTTTCTCGACTTGCTTGCAGATTGATTCACTTTGAGCTATATTCTCACCACCTAGCAATCTAGGTGCAATTAGCCAATCACACATTGGTGCTAGTTCGTGTCTACGGTACCAACGAGGTAAGGTTTGGAAAGTATCTAAACCTACAATCCAGTACCAGTGAGTATTTGGGTAACAAGTAGACAAGTCGATCAAAGTGTTGATCGCATAAGAAACTTCTGAGCGTTTTGCCTCTATCTCTGAGACCGTAAACGCTGATATTTCTCTTGTAGCTAATTGTAGCATTGCCACCCGATGCTCAAATCCGGCAGCTTTTTTGTGAGGAGGATTTCGGGACGGCACCCAGATAACCTTATCTATGGGTACTTGATGCCAAGCTGTCTCAGCTATTAGCAGGTGTCCCCAATGAACTGGATCAAATGTGCCACCAAAGATTGCCAGTTGCTGCATTTGGTTATGCCTTGGCTCTATGCAATCGAAAATCATTTTCATTCCTAAAGGAATATCTTAATCAATTCATGCTTTGGCTTGATGAAATCTTAAAAGTATTTTCGCTACGAATGTACTTAATCTAGCTAACACCAGTAAGGACTCAAAAAGTATGTATTTCAAATTACAAGAATTTCTTTCCCGATGTGACGGAAATTTACTGAATAGTCTTAAAAACAGTTTGGAAATAGCAAAAACCTCCAACCGATGTAAAATCGTTCTCAACGAAAGAAAACACAACAAAACAGCCCGATAACATCAAGAATGAAAAAGATATAGAAGTAGTTACGGTAAAAATCAAAATCCTGTTATGATACGCGTGTCATTTGTGATTATGGTGTGGTGTGGTGTGGTGTTTAAGAGGAGCAATCAATGAATAATGCTGTAGATTTTGGCGGTAGACCGTTTCATTTTATTGGTATCGGTGGTATAGGTATGTCTGCCTTGGCATACGTGCTGGCTAAACGTCAATTGCCAGTATCAGGTTCTGATCTGCGACCAAATCATATTACACGTAAGTTAGAATCTATCGGGACTCATATTTTTAGTAGACAAGAGGCTAGTAACCTCGAATTCTTTCATCCTCAAGTGGGAGCTAATGAAATAGAATTAAATTCAGAAAAACAAGTTCCTTCTATCAAGGCAAACCTGCCTCAAGTTATTTGTTCAACAGCAATTAATGCCAACAATTTAGAGTATAAAGCAGCTCTGGAATTAGGTTGTCCAATTTGGCATCGTTCAGATTTACTAGCAGCCTTGATTGCCGAACACCATAGCATAGCCGTAGCAGGAACTCATGGTAAAACTACAACCAGTAGCATGATTGGCTATATGTTATTGGAAGCTGGTTTAGACCCTACGATTATTGTAGGTGGTGAAGTAAATGCTTGGGAGGGCAATGCTAGGTTGGGGCAAAGTCACTATTTGGTAGCGGAAGCAGATGAATCTGATGGTTCGCTAGTGAAACACGCTCCTGAAATTGGCATTATTACTAATATTGAATTAGATCATCCTGACCACTACGACACCTTAGAAGAAGTAGTTGAGACCTTCCAAAAATTTGCCCAGGGTTGTAAAACCTTAGTGGGCAGCATTGATTGCACTACAGTACGCGATCGCCTCAAACCTACAATCACCTACAGTCTCCATCCAGAGACTGACGCTGACTACACTGTGACTAACATTGACTATCATGCCAATGGAACTGCTGCTTTAGTCTGGGAAAAAGGTAAAGCCTTGGGAGTGCTGAATATGCGCTTGCTGGGTCGCCATAACTTGAGTAATGCTCTAGCTGGTGTAGCTGTTGGGCGTATTTTAGGCTTAGAATTTGGAGCGATCGCCAAAGGTATCGCCACCTTTGAAGGTGCTAGACGACGTTTTGAGTTTCGCGGTGAAGTTGATGGTATTACCTTTATTGATGACTACGCTCATCATCCAAGCGAAATTCGTGCAACCCTAGCTGCGGCAAGGCTGCAAGCCAGACCAGGACAAAGAGTAGTGGCGATATTCCAGCCCCATCGCTATAGTCGGACGTTAACCTTTTTAGAAGAATTTGCTGAGTCTTTCACCCATGCTGACTTGGTGGTACTAACTGATATTTACAGTGCTGGTGAACCCAATTTAGGACAAATCAGTGGTGAACAATTAGCTGAGGCTGTAGCTAAAGAACATCCCCAGGTAGTTTATCAACCAACTTTACCTGCTGTAAATGAATTTCTACTGCAAACTCTTAAGACTGGGGACTTAGCACTATTTTTAGGTGCAGGTAACTTAAATCAGGCGATTCCTGAAATCATTACTGCACTTTGCGAACCGGCTACAGCTACAGCTACAGCTACAGCTACAGCTACATTATAAAAGTTTTGCCTGAGCAAGAGTTTTATCAATTCACTCTATTGCTGTACTCATACAGCAGATAAATGTAAAAATTTCACAATTTATTGATGTAAAGATGAAAATTTCCCAGGCAGCTGGAAACGCCTGCACAGTTCCTGCTTCTACAGTAGAAACACAGGAAAAAAATGATTTAAGTGAAGGTAAAATCATTTACTTACCAGGTACTAATTGCGAAATCAAGTCCCAAGCTTTTTTATCTGCATATACTTCCTATCGAGTTGGTGGAGCGGCTGAATGGTACGTTGCACCAAGGAACATAGAAGCATTGCAAGCCAGCATCAAGTATGCACAAGAACATAATTTAAGAGTCACCACCCTAGGCGCAGGCTCTAATCTGTTAGTTAGCGATCGCGGTCTAGACGGTCTAGTGATCGGTACTCGCCATCTACGCTACAGCCACTTTGATCCTGTCACAGGCCAATTAACCGTCGCGGCGGGAGAATCAATTCCTAGTTTGGCATGGGCAGCAGCACAACTAGGCTGGCAAGGTTTAGAGTGGGCTGTTGGTATCCCTGGAACATTGGGAGGTGCAGTAGTAATGAACGCCGGCGCACACAGCAGCTGCATCGCAGATATGTTAGTGAGTGCTGAAGTCCTCTCCCCAGATGGGACATTAGAGACTCTAACACCTGCTGACTTAGGTTATACATACCGCACTTCACTACTACAAGGTAGCGATCGCATCATCACTCAAGCCACCTTGCAACTCAAACCAGGATTTGACCCCGCCCAGGTTGTAGCCATTACCAAACAACACAAACAGCATCGGCTGAGTACCCAACCCTACAACTTCCCCAGTTGTGGCAGCGTGTTCCGTAATCCCACACCTTACACGGCTGGGTGGTTAATCGAACACACAGGTTTGAAAGGCTATCAAATTGGTGGCGCACAAGTAGCTCATCTCCACGCCAATTTTATTGTCAATCGTGGTGGAGCAAAAGCCAACGATATTTTTAACCTAATTCGCCATATCCAGCACACAGTCCAAGAGAACTGGTCAATATGGTTAGAACCAGAAGTCAAAATGATGGGTGAATTTCAGGCTGCTGCTTGAGGTGCAGAGAACTCTTAAGAGGTAGGGAGAAGAGCAGAGGAGAATGAATCTTGCCCAATTCCCTATGCCTAATTCCCTATGCCCATTAAATATTAGTAAAAAAAGAGGCAAATTCCCGGCCGCCTCTATAATTGAATTTGATTTGTTATTCAAAGCACATGCGGATAATTTAGTTATGGCAGAAAAAGGACAAGGATTTGGCTTTGGCTTAGGAAAAATGAAAGAACTAGCCGAAGCGTTCAAAAAAGCACAACAAGTTCAAGAGGGTGCAAAGCGACTCCAAGAAGAATTGGAGCAAATGGAAATTCTGGGAGAGGCTGGTGGTGGACTAGTGAAGGTAATTGTCAGCGGCAACCAAGAACCCAAGCGCGTGGAAATTTCTCCCGATGCTTTAGCACAAGGCTCAGAAATGCTTTCCGACTTGGTGACAGTAGCCATGAAAAGTGCCTACGAAAAGTCTACAGCCACCATGCGCGAACGCATGGAAGAATTGACCAGTGGACTAGAACTACCTGGGTTTTAGCGATTAGTCATTAGTCATTAGTCATTAGTCATTAGTCATTAGTCACTCGTCATTAGTCATTCTTCAAAAGATTTGTTGACTATAGACTGTGAACTACTGACTTTTGACATATCTATAGTAGAATTTTATATCAATCTTTAGGAATAAGTCTTCAGATTCTCCCAATAGATTCCTATTACGAATTACGAATTATGAGTTATAAACTGTTGTTTGTCTGCTTGGGGAACATCTGCCGTTCACCATCAGCAGAGAACATCATGAATTATTTGATTGATCAAGCTGAATTAAGCGATCGCATCCTTTGTGATTCGGCTGGCACATCTAGCTATCACATTGGCAGTCCACCAGATCGCCGTATGAGTGCCGCAGCCTCGACAAAATTAGGAATTAAGCTACAAGGACAAGCTAGACAACTCCAGAAATCAGACTTTCAGGAATTTGATCTGATTTTAGCAATGGATCGAGATAATTATGACAATATCATTGCCCTTGATCCTACTGGACAATATCACCATAAAGTGCTTTTGATGTGTGAATTTTGTTCTCGACACACCCTTAAGGAAGTTCCAGACCCCTACTATGGTGGAACGGAAGGCTTTAATCAGGTAATTGATTTACTCCTTGATGCGTGTGAAGGACTATTGCAACATATTGTGAGTGCTGAGTGCTGTTAGCGGTAGCGCGGCGTTTAGCCGGTGCTGAGTAGTGAGTAGTGAGTGGGTGGGCATTGTATTTTTCTCCCCCTGCTCCCCCTTCTTTCTTTTCCCCAGTCTCCTTCTACTCTACAAGCCCATGCTTAATCGCAAAACGCACTAATTCAGCCCGGTTGCTGGTGTCAGTTTTTCTTAATAAGCTGCTGACGTATTTTTCTACAGTTCTGGGACTTAAGTGAAGTTGAAGTCCCATTTCTGCGTTAGAAAGACCGTGAGTTAAAAGTTCTAAGACTTCCTGTTCTCTCAGGGTCAAAGATGAGAGCAAGCCTGACCCCTCAACATGACTCAAAATAGAGTTATGAGTCTCTATGACTCTTGTAGAGCCAGGACTAGCTGAACTCTCTTTCTGAGGAAAGCGGTACTCAGATTGAATAATTTGCGATCGCTCCAATAGATTGCAAATAGCTGCGGCTAACTCTTCTAGCTCAAAAGGCTTCGGCAAGTATAAATCACACCCAGACTGATAACCAAGAATTCTTTCTTGAGTCTTGGTACGGGCTGTTAATAAAATTACGGGTAATAAGCGAAATTTTGGTTTTTGACGTACCCGACGTACCAATTCATACCCATTCATACGTGGCATGACAATATCGGTGACAATTAAATCAGGCTGGTATTCTTCCACCATTGCCAAAGCTTCTTGACCGTCATTGGCCGTAATTACTGCATAGCCTGACAGTTCAAGATAATCACTAATAGATAGACGAGTGCCCACATCGTCATCCACCACAAGGATCGTCAAGGGCATGGAAAGTACACCCCTAGCATTTTTACTCAGAAATTTCCTTCTAGAAGCTCTATATAAGAACACGCGTTACAATAGTGTTCTTATGTTTCATAATATGACAAGATTAGTAGCTAATGACTGTCTTAGGGGTGATTTATAAAGAAAATCTTAAATCCATAAAAAGATTAACAAATTTAAACGTATTTAAGACCCCCGACAATATAAAAACGCAGTAAATGTTGCAATTCTTCACAGAATAGCACAATGCTCACCTATTAATCACCCTAAGATAAATTAATCAACGGAAGAACAATTTTCAATGAGCGATAAGAGCGAAAGTTACAAAGTTATCAGTGATAATCGGCAAGCCCGCTATTTGTATGAAATCCTAGAAACCTTTGAAGCTGGGATTCAACTGACGGGAACTGAGGTTAAGTCAATCCGTGCGGGTAAAGTAAACCTCCAAGATGGTTATGCTTTGCTTCGTGATGGGGAAGCATGGCTAATTAACGTGCATATTTCTCCTTACAACGCTAGTGGGCAGTATTTTAATCACGAACCACGCCGTACCCGCAAGCTGTTACTACATCGCCAAGAACTTCGGAAACTCATCGGTAAAGTAGAGCAGCAAGGTTTGACATTAGTACCCTTGAAGATGTACCTGAAACGGGGCTGGGTCAAAATTAGTATTGCCCTAGGTAAAGGGAAAAAGCTCCACGATAAGCGAGAAGACCTCAAACGCCGCCAAGATCAACGTGATATTCAACGGGCAATGAAAAATTATTAAAGTAGCAACAGAACTATATATCTTCAGCGTGAGTTAAGTAAACACCTACTCTATAGCCGTAGATTGATTCTGTTCAATTCGGGAATCGTTACAGTGGTGGGTAACTTTAGAAGCTTATGAGGAAATCCTACCATGAAACGTGACTTCACCGCAGTTGTTGGGGCTAGCCTTCTGACTTTAAGTACGGCCATTTTGCCTTTAAGTCTACCTGCACAAGCTCAAGTCAATACTGTGCCTAGAGTAGATAATGTCCCCAGAACCACAACTTATTATGAACGTAATGATTTTGATTGGGGTTGGTTGGGTTTAATTGGTTTATTAGGTTTAGCTGGGTTAGCTGGTAGAAAACAGCACGACGAGCCAACCCGTTATCGCGATCCCAATGCTCCTGGGGCTACTAGTTATAGGGACTGAGATAATCAATTATTTCTTTTGTTGTACTAATAATTTAGAGGCACGGTAGGGAGAACTAGTCTTGATAATACCGTGCCTATTGTCTTGTGAAGAAGTTAATTGACTGTTGGTTCTGGTTGGTGTGAGTTATCTGCTTGAGTTTGATTTTGGTTTAAAGGTGTCCAGTAGCTGGCAATTAAGGCAACCATCAGCCACCAGAGGGTATTGACTTCAGGGCGAAACCAAATGGTGTCTACTGCACCGTGAGCCAGCATCCCTAACAAAGTAGCAAATGCCCCAATTAACCAAAATCCTTCTAAATTATTGGATTGTCGTAATCTGCGTAATTGTAAAAATGCCGTATTGACAGTGACAATGATTAACCAAAGAAAACAACCAAGACCAACAAAACCCGTTTCTACAGCCACCTCTAAGAAAATGGAATAGGCACTCAAAGCACTATAACGAGGACGCTGGTAAAGCGGATAGATTTTATTAAAAGAGTTATGACCAGGGCCAATGCCGATAATTGGCCGATCGCGGATCATCTCAAACACAGCATCCCAAACATTACGGCGAAAATTATTGCTGCTATCTTGGCGATCAGCAAAGATGCTGAAAACCCGTAAGCGGACTGGTTCAACAAATATCACTGCTACAACCAATAACCCGATCACGCTTCCTAAGAGTATGGGTAGTGACCAAGTGCGCCAAAAAGCTGGTAGTTGTATACTCCACCAATAAACTAGCAAAGCGATCGCCGCGAAGACTGCCACCAATAGCCCAATCCAGCCACCACGACTAAAAGTTAAAATTAGGCAAGTAGTATTAACAATTAGCATTGTTAATGCTAGGGACTTTTTCATCCATCCTTGCCAAGCAAAAATAGCTACTAGGCTAAAAACTACAGCTGGAACAAGATAACCAGCTAACAAGTTAGGATTACCTAAATAACTATAAACCCTAGTAGTTTTAGATAAAGGAGATGCTGGGTCAACCCAAGTAGCTAGTTGGACTGCACCAAAACGCCATTGCCTTAAACCGTATACACTGACAATTAGTGATACGTGTAAGTAGATAGTAATAATCCAAGACCGCAAACGAGGCGATCGCAGCACCCTAGCACACAAGGCAAATAGCAATAAATACAGCGTTAAAGTGATTAAATCATTCAACGCTGCTCTGGGTACAGGTGATAATGCTGTTGCGACTATGGCAATTGCCCAGTAAAGCAACACCAACAGATGAATAGGAGTAGCAAGGGGAGTTCTGATTGATGTTGGTTCATCAGTTAACGTCAGCAATAGCCAAAATCCCACACAAGCTAAGAGCAATACTCCTATCAGGGTACTAGAGACAAAAGGAGCGAGTGCATATACCAAGCTCAGTAAAGCCGCAGCAATTACATCTCCCCACTGGAGTAAAATACTAGTTTGCCGCCAAGGAAACAACAATCCAACTAGTAACCGATGTAAATAACTAGTAGAAAGATATTGTTTGAGCGGTAAATACGATAAAGTAAACCTTTGCCAGACTAAATTCATAAAACCCACTGTGATCAATTAGCAAGCCCTTTTAGCACTTGGACTTGATCATATAGCGGCTCATTATAAAGTAATAATCCAGATAGCAAATTGGTAATTGGTAATTCTGTTGTTAATAATAGCTACCATAGCAATCCTCTGAAATTTATGATCATTGGTGAGACTTGAGAACCCTGGTTGAGTAAAAAACCAGGATTCTCAAGTCTCATAAATGATTGAGGATGTTCATAGCAATTCCCCATAATTTTAAATACTGACTCTGAATGCTTCATTACAGGCTACTAACGGTATAGGTAAGACTTTCTATGAAATATCGCTGGTTTCCGGGGAGTTAGTTAGTTGCAGTGGTAGACTCAGTACATAACGATGCCCTGATTGTGGCGAACCTTGAATAGCAATTTGTCCACCATGTAATTCTGCCAATTGACAGCTGAGTAACAGTCCTAAGCTTTCTCGTGACAAATTACTTTGTCCTGGAGTTAAAACTTCTTCAGGGTCTACATCCGCAATATTTGTGCGATCGCCATCTAGATTTTGCAACTTTTCTAGTGTGATGGGCAAGCTCCCAGTTTCCTCATGACTATCGAGATGGATACTGTAAGGCGCGGCTTCACCAGCCAACTCCATCAGAGTCAATGAATTGAGACGGAAGTAAGGGTCAACCTCAGTCATACCATCTCCTAACCAGGGATGGGAAGCCCACACAGTAATATTGAGCGTATTTTCTTTGTAAGAAACGTGAATACGAATAATACTACCAGTGGCAGAAAGTTGAATTACGCTAAAAATCAGATGATATAGTATTTGCCGGACTTTATCTTTGTCCAACGGCCAAATTCTTCCACGTCCTGGTTCGATTGACAGGCGAATATCTTGCTCACGGCGATTAGCTGCTTCTTCCAAAGTATTAATCGCCTGCTGACACAGCATTTCCACATCTACAGGAACTAGATTAATGCTAGTAGCATTTTTATCCATTGCTCCTAGTTCGGTAATTTCATTAACCAGAGAAAGTAAGTACCGACCACTATGTTGGATGATATCTAAATATTCTCTTTGTTTAGTGGTTAAAGGCCCGTAAATCTCTCTTCCTAAAACACTGGTCATCCCTAGTACGGATGTTAGGGGTGTGCGTAGTTCCTGAGTCAGTTGTGCTAGAAGTTCTAGTTTGATTTGCTTAGTTTCGTGAGCTTCTTTGTCTAAACTAGATGAAGTGACTTTTGTGACTGTGTTCAGTTCTTCATTAAGTAACAAAGGAGTGGAGTTCTTTAAACTCAACTTATCGGCTTGTCCTAGCATCAGCAGTCGATTACGCTCAAATTCGCTCATGCTCCAACGAGCTATAATCTGTAAAAATTCAATGTCTCTATTCGTAAAATTACGTGGTACTAGATCCATCACTGCCAACGCACCCAGGCAGTTACCTGTAGCATCAATTAGCGGCGCACCTAAGTAAGCACGGATGCCATAATCTTGTACTAATTTGCTCGCCACTAGTGAGGCATCTGTCAGCTTTTGTGTATCGTTAATTACAAGAGTCTGAGAACTTTCTATAACCTGAGTACAAAAAGACTCGCCCCGCAACAACTGGCGACTTTGTGCCAAATTGTTCATTAAGCCCAGCCTAGATAAGCCCACAGCCGATTTGAACCAATGGCGTTCTTGATCTATGAATCCTAAAACAGAAATTGGTGCTTCCAAAAAGTGAGCAGCTGTTTGAGTAGCCTCTTCAAAAACTGGTATTGTTTCTGGGTGTCGCAAACCTAATTCTGACAATGCTGTGAGACGTTGTTGTTCTCTTGTTTCTTGAGAAGTCCAACCATCTTTAAGGACAAATAAGTTGTTATTCGGCTCTACCATTGCCACTGCTACCTTAATAATTGCTCGATACTGTAATTTATATAACCACTTTTGCTGGGTTATGATTTACTATTCTTAAGCATTCCCCAATTTAGCTGCTGACAAACAAGTTGGGGACAAAAATTTTGTACCTCTGTTGTAAATACGGTAATTAATGGTGTATTACTTCTCTCGTGAGGTTGCAATGAGCAGATAGCGTTAATTTATGGTGCAATCAGGGTATTCTAACCTTAGCAATACAGTGGTCTGAAGAATGAACAATAAAACAAGTCTTTTGATCATCAATATACAGATGAGACAAAACTCAGTTCTGTTAGGTTTTTTAACACTGTAAAGTATACGAAATCAAGACTGAATTACGCATCATGACTCATAAATATAACTCTGTAAACCGCAAATATTCTGATTTTTATTTTCTGAAATTTTTTTGTTAATATTAATTATTTGGATATAAATACCTGATCAAGGTAAAATTATCTGCTATTATATTTGCCCGTAAAATAAAATGTTTTTTCAGGAAATTTGATTCGTTGAATTGCAGATTTATAGTAACGGTAGCAATTATAAATAATAATTGATATCCCAGATTAAGCTTCTATTTGAGCATAAGTTAATCTCGATATTTTTAGACTGATTGTGGTGGGAATTCACAAATATATCATTTTGTGATCACAGATAATTTTTACTGAATTTAGGTTAAAGTCATAAAGAAAATCATGAATTTAACAATAAAGGTGGAAATTCGAGGACAACGCTGGCGCGAACTGCCTCCTGCCTTTTGCTTTCTTCAATTGAGAGGTTAACTAATCAATGAGTAGTAGAATAATTCCTTTTGTAGACCTCAAGTTACAGCATGAGTTAATTCAAAATAAAATCCAGCAGGCAATTGAGACTGTATTGGAGCGAGGAGATTTTATTTTAGGAAAATCACTGGCAGAATTTGAAATAGCATTTGCTCAAGCTTCAGGAGCAGAATATGGAGTAGGTGTAGCATCGGGAACGGATGCGATCGCGTTAGGTTTGCAAGCGTGTAACATTGGGGCTGGGGATGAGGTAATTTTACCAGTCAATACTTTTGTAGCCACCATGATTGGAGTTTTACAGGCGGGAGCAACACCCATTCTTGTAGATTGCTCTAGCCAAACAGCTTTAATTGATTTAGAAGCAGCAGCCAAAGCCATTACACCCCGGACTAAAGCTATTATTCCAGTGCATTTGTATGGTCAAATGGTATCACCTAGACAGCTATTAGATTTTGCTGATACCTACAAAGTGTTAATCTTTGAAGATGCCGCCCAAGCACATCTGGCACACAGAGAAGGATATCAAGCTGGTAGCGTAGGTACAGCCGCAGCCTTTAGTTTTTATCCCAGTAAGAATTTAGGGGCTTTGGGAGATGGGGGAATGATACTCACCCGCAACGCAGAAATAGCCCAAAAAGCTGCCAGGTTAAGAAATTACGGCTCATCCCAAAAATATGTTCACATGGAAATGGGTACAAACAGCCGTTTGGATACATTGCAAGCAGCTATTTTACTAGAAAAGTTACCATATTTATCTCAGTGGAATAGCGATCGCCTCAGCATTGCCCAACAATATGATCTAGAACTAGCACCCTTAGCCTCTGTTGGTATTACCCCTATCCAAAATCAAAGTGGTGAAGGTCATGTTTATCACCTTTATGTGATTAAAGTTGATAATAATTGCCCCATAGACCGGCAGCAACTCCAAACAGAACTAACAAAAGCAGGTATTCAAACTGGTATTCACTATCCAATTCCTTGTCATCTCCAACCAGCCTTTACCAACCTCGGCTATCAAAGCGGAGACTTTCCCCAAGCGGAAACACTAGCCCAGCAAATACTATCCTTACCGATGTACCCTGGTTTGAGCCTTAGCCAAGCCAGAGAGGTTGTAGCTGCTATTACCAGTGTAATTAGTGAAGTAGCAGCCAAGCCCACACCTACTACTGAAGTAGTGTAATATATTAAAAGTTACAATATTTTTCTTTTTGTCTCAGTGCCTCTGTGGTTAAAGAATGCCTCTATTAACACAGAAACACTGAGATAGTATTAACTGAATTGCTGAAAATTATGGCACTTCAACAACAAATAAAAAACAGAAACACAACCCAACTACTAAGTATAGGAATTTTCAGCCTGATAGTGCTGCTCTATGCGCCCGTATTACTCCACTGGGTAGACGGTTGGCTAAACAAAACTATTAGCATCGAACACGAATATTTCAGTCATGGTCTGATAGGTCTACCATTCGCAGGTTATCTGAGTTGGAAACACCGAAAACAGTGGCAACGCCTGCCCAATAAAACCCATCCTTTGGGTGTAGCTTTATTAGTTATTGCGGCAGTGTTTTATTTAAGCGGTGTGACAGAGTGGGTAAATCTTTCCTTACCCATAATACTGGCAGCATTATGCCTGTGGTTTAAGGGTTTTCCAGGCTTAAGACTACAGGGATTTTCCCTAATACTGGTATTCCTCGCAACTCCCACCGCATTACCTTACCTGATTGCCCCTTATACATTTCCCCTGCAAAGTTTCATTGCCGCGACAGCAGGTTTCATCCTCAATCAGTTTGGCATGGAAGTAGTTGTTGATGGCATCAACATCTATGTTGGAGGCAAAATCGTCGAAGTTGCCCCCTATTGTGCAGGCTTAAAAATGCTGTTTACAACTATTTACGTCAGTTTGATGTTGTTGTATTGGACAGGAGCTTTATCTTCTCGTCGGGTAACAGTTTGGTTTTTATCAATTGCCGTTATCATCAGTGTTATTGCTAATATCATTCGTAACACCTTACTGAGCTTCTTTCATGGTGCTGGTCAGGAAGCTGCTTTTACATGGTTACATGATAGTTGGGGCGGCGACCTATATTCTGCCCTGATGTTACTTTCCTTAGTACCTCTGTTGAATTGGCTAGATCAATATCTGTCAGCACCACCGGAAATCGAACTAGAAGCAGAAGGATAAATGAGTAATGAGTAATGAGTAATGAGTAATGAGGGGAATTGGGAATTAGGAATTAATTATTTTTTTTATCCAGTCCCCAGTCCCCAGTACCTCTTGACACTAACCATTAATTTTACTGAACCTACAGGGTCATTTTTTCAGGTAGAATTTTGCGTAAATATAGCAATTTTTACCGATGATTTCCTTATCTAAATTTTTTAAATACAAGTATTTAACTTATCTAACAGTGCTGTTACTGTTGCTACTGCTATTAGTAACAGGGGCAGTTCCAGGATACTTAACAGGAAAATGGCAATGGAAACAACCACCAGCTGTTACCAATCTCAAATTATTAAAAGATATACGTAGCAAGGGTTTAACTTTGTCTGGTTGGAAAACTCTTGAACAAGTAGAACAACAAATTGGTACAAATAAATGGTCATTGCAACTGATACAGCAAGAAAGCTCGCAAAAAAAAGCTATCTTGCTGTTATTGCCGCAAAATGGCCCAACGGATCAACCGGAAATCGAATGGACAGATATTAGCGGTTGGGGAAAGTCCCGTTGGGGAAAATGGGATATAGCTCAAGAACGTTCAGCTCAGTTGATTGTCAAACAATCACCCCATAGGGAAAATACCCAAACTCAGGTAGAAGCAATATTCTTTCGCGCCGCCACAAATCAAGAAACCTTTGCTGTCTTGCAATGGTACGCTTTACCAAATAGTGGATATTCATCACCGTTTCGCTGGTTTTTAGCCGATCAATTTGCACAATGGCAGAAAAATCGTGCGCCTTGGGTTGCTGTCAGTATTATTGTGCCTATAGAACCTTTAGGACAGGTGGAAACTACTTGGCCTTTAATAGAGTCTATTGGGGAAACAGTACAATCCACATTAATGGGAGAAGTTTTTAACCCTACTCAATGAGTGTCATAACTTCTGGCAATATATTCTAAAGACCAGCAATGTTAATATTTACGAGTTCTTATATGCGTGCATTGAGCGCCCTGTGTTGTGTAAGTTTTCAATTAGGGCTTTTCTTAAACACTTTTCAACCTGTTTTAGCTCAAACTTTGCCACCTGAAGGGGAATTACCAGTAAAATTCCCTTCACCTCCACCAGAGACTGAGGTTGCACCAGCTAGCACGAATAACGAAATTTCTCCTCAATTTAACCGCTACTTGTTGGGTCCAGGGGATACTATTAACGTGACATTTGAACGTCCTCCTGGCCCTTATCGCTTGGGTTCAGGAGACGTAATTAGTGTAATTGTGCAACGCTTTCCAGATTTAAGCTTTCAAGCTGGAATTAACCCAGAAGGTAACATCATAGTTCCCCTCCTAGAAACAGTCCCACTGCAAGGTTTAACATTACAAGAAGCCCAAGCAAAAATTCGCTCTTTGCTCAATCAATATGTGATTGACCCCGTCGTTGTTTTATCTTTGACATCACAGCGTCAAGATTTGAGTTTTCAAGCCCAAGTTAGTCCAGAAGGCAATATTGTCGTACCACAAGTTGGCCTGGTTTCTATCCAAGGTTTAAGTTTAGAAGAAGCAAAAGAAAAAATTGGTTTGAGTTTGGGTCGTATTTTAGTAAATCCAATGCTGGTTGTATCTCTGGCCAGCCCCCGTCCTGTGCAGGTAACTATCAGTGGGGAAGTATTTCGACCAGGTATTTATAATATTTCCGCCGCTTTACCCCGTGTGGCTGATGCTTTGCTGACAGCTGGTGGTTCTAGCATTGGTGCTGACTTGAGACAGGTGAAAGTACGTCGTCGGTTGATGGATGGTTCTACCATTTCACAAAATATTGACCTGTATGGGACACTGCAAAATGATGGTTCACTACCTAACTTACGTCTGCAAGATGGCGATGCTATTATTGTCCCACGCCGAGAAATCGGCACAGATGACGGTTATGACCGTACTTTAGTATCTCGTTCCTCCTTGGCTATACCGCAAATTAGAATCCGAGTTTTAAATTACGCGGCTGGGGGAATAGTGACGCAAGCCCTGCCAAATGGTAGTACGTTTATCGATGCCTTGGGTGGGATCAATCTTGATACTGCTAACCTGCGAGATATTGCTTTAGTACGCTTTGACCCGGAACGAGGGAAAGCTGTAACTCAATCATTAGATGCGAAAAAGGCTATGAGTGGTGATGTCGCCCAAAATGTGCCTCTGCAAGATAATGATGTGATTGTAGTTGGTCGCAACCTAATTGGCAGAATTACCAACTTTCTTAGTACAATTACTCAGCCATTTTTCAATGTACGTTCGTTCCTGAATTTCTTTGAAAACTTTGGCGGCAGAAATTAAAATATGTTTTTTGAGGTAATGGACTTGTAAAGGATAAATCAAGAATGTAGCAAAATGAAACACGGGGGTGACTAATGAATCGTCAATCATGAATAATAACAGTAACTATAATAACAACTAGCGATCGCCGATTCTATCCACCTTTGTCTGTTTACCTATGCTTCTGTTATGACCCCACCAATTATTAAGCGTTACGTCATTGCTTTTGAAAAGTACAAATGGATTGGACTAGCCAGCTTTGGTTTAATTGTGGCGGGGTCAACAGTCGTAGCTATCCAACCCGATCCACCACCCACCTATGTAGCAGACAGCTCATTAACCTACTCTCGCCCACCAGTCTCTTTCTCTGCTACTGGTAGTGAAATTCAACAACAAGGTCAAGAACTCAATGAGGAAGTATTACTCTCTGACCAGTTGATTGAACGTGTGGGAACAAAAATGAATGTCTCACCAAAAACTGTCGGTGCAAGTGTAGCATTGAAGCTACCCAGGAGAAATGCCCGGACTGGGCAATTAGAATCTAATATTATTGAACTCAAGTATCGAGACAGCAACCCCAAACGCGCCCAGGAAGTCTTGGTAGAATTGATGCAAGCGATGGTCAAGTTGAGTAGTGATATTAATACGGGGCGTTTAAGAGCAATTATTGAAAAAATTAATGAACGCATACCGCAGGCTCGGTCAGAACTGCAAGCAGCTGAACAGAGGCTAGAGATTTACGATCGCCGGGAGCGTCCTGCTATATTGGCAGCTGAAAACGGTAGTCTGTTGAGTGCTGTCACAAATAGCCAAAATCAACAGCGTTTAATTCAACAAACTGTTGCGGGGATTGATGCCCAAGTTCGCAGTTTACAAGATAAATTAGGTTTAAACGTCGGTCAAGCTTACGTTTCCTCTGCCTTAAGTGCCGACCCAATTCTGGGCAATTTGCGAACACAACTTTACCAAACTGAATCACAGATAGCTTTGCTGCGGAAGGATCTGCGACCAGAACATCCCACCATGATTCAGTTGCAGCGTCAAAAACAAGCCACAGAGGAATTACTGCAACAACGAGCCGCAGAGGTGATAGGTGGTGATGGTACAGCCGCACCTCTAGCGGGGAGTGTGACGGGTATTCGCGCCCAAAGCAACCTCGATCCGGCAAGACAACAGCTAGCAAACCAGATGGTGGCTTTACAAACCCAACGCGAAACCCTGGAACAACAGTTATTACAGCAAAGGCGTGAAGAACTGCAACTACGTCAGGAGTATTCCCAAATACCTAATAAACAACTAGAGCGATCGCGCTTAGAACAGGAAGTGGGACTCAAAAAAGCAGTTTTTGACCAAATGCAGGCCAAGCTAACTGATGCCAAAACTGCTGAGGCAGAAACAGTCAGTAGTTTTAGTGTTGCCAGACTTCCTTCTATTACAGCTGATGCCAAAAAACCCAAGAGTATACCCTTAACTTTGGGTGTGGGTGGGTTCTTAGGATTTTTGGTGGGTGGTGGGGTAATCTTCTTATTGGGTTCTCTAGAAGGTACTTTCAGAACCAGAGAGGATATCCGCGACAGTCTCAAACAGCGCGAAGTAGCGATGCTGGGAGAATTACCGTTGATGCCTGTGGATGATTTGCCACCAGAAGGAATACCTGTGGTTTTATCTTCTGAGTCGCTGTATTTAGAGTTTTATGAAAAGTTCCGCAGTAACTTGCGCCGCCTTGGGGGCAGAGACTTAAAGGTCGTATTAATTACGAGTACAAGTAGTCAGGAAGGTAAAACTACCAGTGCTTATAACTTGGGTGTAGCGGCGGCGCGTGCTGGCAAAAGAACTTTAATCATTGAAACCGATTTGCGATCGCCTTCACGCTGTTTATCTTTGAAAGTCAACCCAGACCCTGATGCTACCCTAGAACCCCTGCGTTATTACGGCAGCCTGAGCGAATGTATCCGCTTAGTCCCTGAAGTTGAAAATCTATACATTATTCCCAGCCCCGGCCCTGTGCGCCAATCTGCTGCTGTTTTAGAATCCAGCGAAATGCGGCGACTGATGGAAGATGTCAGGGAACGTTATGATCTCGTAATTCTCGATACTAATTCCCTCAGCTTATCCAATGATCCTCTATTAATCCAACCCTACAGTGATGGCATAGTATTGGTAGCAAGGCCAAACTATACCCAAGAAAATATGTTGGGTGAGGCTATTGATCAATTATTAGAAGCTGAACTGGGTCTGGTAGGAGTGATTATCAACGGTGCTGATATCAGTATTGTCTTACCTCCATCAGATGAATCTTTATCTGGGGAAGAAGTAGGAATCACAGATGAAGTAACAGAGATTTCCGTAGGTGCTAATAAAATTTAATTTTTAGTACCTAATCCATGAATAATCTTCATCTCATCTCTGAGTATAAAAATTTTGAGGGCAAACTCGGTTTTTACTCTCATAAATCTTCAGCCTGTAATAGCGAAATGCGTTTTGCTGTCTATCAGCCACCGCAAGTTAACCAAAAACCAGTACCAGTTCTCTACTTTCTCTCTGGTTTGACTTGCACTGAAGAAAATTTCATGGTTAAGTCTGGGGCGCAACGCTATGCAGCTGAGTACGGTTTGATGTTGGTTACACCTGATACCAGCCCCCGTAACACTGGTATCAGGGGTGAGGATGACGACTGGGATTTTGGTACAGGTGCGGGTTTTTATGTTGATGCGACTGAAGCACCGTGGAAATCCCACTATCAAATGTATAGTTATGTCGTGCAAGAATTACCTGCTGTCATTGCGGCTAATTTCCCCGTGCAAGCGGAGAATCAGGGAATTTTCGGTCATTCAATGGGGGGACATGGGGCGTTAGTATGTGCTATGCGAAATCCCAATTTATATAAATCTGTATCAGCCTTTGCACCGATTGTTGCACCTATGGGTTGTCCTTGGGGACAGAAAGCTTTTAATGGTTATCTAAGTAGTAATCAAGACAGTTGGCGTGCTTATGATGCTAGTGAATTGGTGCAGCAAGTTGGTTATCACAGTTCAATTTTGATTGATCAAGGTACTGCCGATCAATTTCTCACGGGGCAATTGCTCACAGAAGTATTTGCACAGGCTTGTAAAAGTGTTAACCAGCCTCTAAACTTACGGTATCAAGCAGGCTATGACCACAGTTATTATTTCATTGCTAGTTTTGTAGAGGATCATATTCGCCATCATGCGATCGCTTTTGGTTTAATTCCAGATTAAGGAAAAGAGCAAATCATGAGTCTGGTTTGGCAAGCTGATTTTTATCGTAGTCCTCACAAAGATACCGCAGGACACACTTTATGGGAGTTGTTGATTTGTGATGCAACTCGCAGTTTTGAGTATACAGCTACTTGTCCCCAGTCAGAAGCTAACGCCAGTTGGTTAACTGCCCAAATTGAGGAAGCGGCTGGTGAAAAACTGCCAGATGTTATCCAGGTGTTTCGTCCCCAGTCTTTGAGTTTAATTGAGGTGGCTGGGCGGAATTTAGGGATCAATGTCAAGCCTCACCGCCAAACCTTGGCTTTGAAACAATGGTTGCAAGAAAAGCAATATCCCCTAGCTATAGATAAGCCACCCCCTGTACCATTACCGGAAAACCTCTGGGGGGAAGAGTGGCGGTTTGCAACAATTCCGGCTGGTGATATTGTGGATTTATTTAGCGATCGCCCCATACCGATTTTATCTGTACCAGAATCTCTGCAACCGATTAATCTGGGTTTAGCATCAACTGTAGCCGTTCCTGGTGTGGTAATTTTTGGCGGCAGGCGATCGCTTCGTCTGGCACAATGGATACAATCAGCCCATCCTGTATCACTCAACTATATTGCCGGTGCGCCAGATGGTTTAGTTTTAGAAGCTGGTTTAGTAGATAGATGGATTTTGGTTACTTTTGATGATTTAGAAGTAGCGGCGGCGGCAAAAGTTTATGAACAGCGCAAACAGCACAGCCGAGGGTTGCATTTTTTAATAGTCCAACCTGATGATTCTGGGATGACCTACAGTGGTTTTTGGTTGTTACAAGTTGAAGCGTCCATCCCTAATAAGGATTAGATGAAATTGCAATCCGATGCTCAAAGCGACTTGGTAGACAGATACTCTGGTTTCAATCCCTAATAGGGAGTTAGTGAAATTGCAATGGTTCTAGAGTTAACCGCAGTACACCCAACAAATGTTTCAATCCCTAATAGGGAGTTAGTGAAATTGCAATAACTTGCATTATGTGGGTGTGGAGAAAGACATCTTGTTTCAATCCCTAATAGGGAGTTAGTGAAATTGCAATGCCAATCCGATTGTGTAGGGCTAGGGCGAGGTATGGTTTCAATCCCTAATAGGGAGTTAGTGAAATTGCAATATGCGCAATAAAGTTTCTTTCTGTTACTTTATTATTTGTTTCAATCCCTAATAGGGAGTTAGTGAAATTGCAATAATTTCGGTTTACGTGGGGGTGGTTGAGTTGTCCAGTTTCAATCCCTAATAGGGAGTTAGTGAAATTGCAATTCCCAACCCATCCAACTTTACCTCGCCCCAGGTGACACTGTTTCAATCCCTAATAGGGAGTTAGTGAAATTGCAATTGCTCCATTAAACTTCTATTCAAAGGAATAAAATGTTTCAATCCCTAATAGGGAGTTAGTGAAATTGCAATCTCACAAGAGAGTTTATTAAAGACTATGGAGTAGGAATGTTTCAATCCCTAATAGGGAGTTAGTGAAATTGCAATTATAATGGATGGCTAGCCGAGGATAAGTTTAGGTTTCAATCCCTAATAGGGAGTTAGTGAAATTGCAATTTCTGGGTCACAGGCTTACCCATCGCCTGTAATTCGTTTCAATCCCTAATAGGGAGTTAGTGAAATTGCAATTTAAGGTTTCTCCGCTTAGTTTTGCGGAAGACGTGTTTCAATCCCTAATAGGGAGTTAGTGAAATTGCAATTGATGGTAAAGTCACTTTACTATAAATCGTTATATCTGTTTCAATCCCTAATAGGGAGTTAGTGAAATTGCAATCTGATGATTATCTAGCTAGGTTTAGTCAAGCGATGCCTAGTTTCAATCCCTAATAGGGAGTTAGTGAAATTGCAATAAAAGGGATGTTGTGGATAACAAAGTGGCGATGTTAACGTTTCAATCCCTAATAGGGAGTTAGTGAAATTGCAATGTTATCTATACTAACTATTTGAAAGAGGCAGTACAATCGTTTCAATCCCTAATAGGGAGTTAGTGAAATTGCAATAAACAATCAGAGTCGAACACTCGAAAAATTACACGTTTCAATCCCTAATAGGGAGTTAGTGAAATTGCAATGATAGACAAACAAAATAGAAGAGTAGAATGAACAATGAGTTTCAATCCCTAATAGGGAGTTAGTGAAATTGCAATTCTGGCAAGGATTGATAGAGGTGGTGCAGCCGTGGTTTCAATCCCTAATAGGGAGTTAGTGAAATTGCAATGATTGGCGGCAAATAATCAGCATCCAGCCAGATGTTTCAATCCCTAATAGGGAGTTAGTGAAATTGCAATGTTACAAAGAAAGTAACTGTAATTGATCATCACAAGTTTCAATCCCTAATAGGGAGTTAGTGAAATTGCAATCTTTAATGTAGGGTATGAAGCCAGTCCACCAGAAGTTTCAATCCCTAATAGGGAGTTAGTGAAATTGCAATGTACCTAGTGGCTGTGATATTCAGGTAGTTGATGGCTCTGTTTCAATCCCTAATAGGGAGTTAGTGAAATTGCAATCTGAAGGTGGCTATATCTGGTCTGAGAAGTTCAACGAAGTTTCAATCCCTAATAGGGAGTTAGTGAAATTGCAATGCATTTTTTTACCCCCATGAATTGGAAAATTCTGTTTCAATCCCTAATAGGGAGTTAGTGAAATTGCAATCAAGGTTTTTACATTTCTCCAACATGATCTATTTGTTTCAATCCCTAATAGGGAGTTAGTGAAATTGCAATATGTTCACATTCAATATACACATCGCCTCATCAGAGTTTCAATCCCTAATAGGGAGTTAGTGAAATTGCAATCGATGTTTGAACTCCAATTTGGGGAGTTGCATCTTGATGTTTCAATCCCTAATAGGGAGTTAGTGAAATTGCAATTCTCGCTAAGTCCAGCGATCGCTCATTCCAAATCGAAAGTTTCAATCCCTAATAGGGAGTTAGTGAAATTGCAATTATCCAAAGTTTCTAGCCACCAATCGGGGAGTTCAGTTTCAATCCCTAATAGGGAGTTAGTGAAATTGCAATGCTGATGGTTTCTCCCCACTGCTGCTGATTTCTGCGTTTCAATCCCTAATAGGGAGTTAGTGAAATTGCAATCCTATAAGCTTCTCTTATCTATCTATCAAGTTCGGGTTTCAATCCCTAATAGGGAGTTAGTGAAATTGCAATTATAACCTTCTGTGGAATCGGTAGTTGAGTCAGTGTTTCAATCCCTAATAGGGAGTTAGTGAAATTGCAATGCGCCATTCATTGGGTAGTTTGAGTCTGGGGCGTAGAGTTTCAATCCCTAATAGGGAGTTAGTGAAATTGCAATAGGAACTGAGTTTTGGAATCTATTAAACGCACCTAAGTTTCAATCCCTAATAGGGAGTTAGTGAAATTGCAATTCCAATGTCAGCGTTAGCAGCAGCCACCAAGGTTTCAGCTTGGTTTCAATCCCTAATAGGGAGTTAGTGAAATTGCAATATCATTGGTAAATTGCCTCACACAATACAGCCTGTTTCAATCCCTAATAGGGAGTTAGTGAAATTGCAATCAGCTTTAAAAACTGTTACTTCTTCATCATTAAGTAGTTTCAATCCCTAATAGGGAGTTAGTGAAATTGCAATTCTGGATCTTCCTCAGCCATGTCAGAGACGAGCTTGTTTCAATCCCTAATAGGGAGTTAGTGAAATTGCAATTCACAGGTTATATATAAAGAACGATGGGAACTGTTGTTTCAATCCCTAATAGGGAGTTAGTGAAATTGCAATCAGAATTTAAGATGCTATCAAAAAGAAGGAATAGGTTTCAATCCCTAATAGGGAGTTAGTGAAATTGCAATAATGCAGATAAATTTTATCTATATAGATTTACTCAAGGTTTCAATCCCTAATAGGGAGTTAGTGAAATTGCAATTGCACTCTCTCAGCAGTAGGCGTTAGTTGCTTGTTGTTTCAATCCCTAATAGGGAGTTAGTGAAATTGCAATAAGCTTCAATACTTCTGGGTCAGACATCTGTTTATAACGTTTCAATCCCTAATAGGGAGTTAGTGAAATTGCAATCTCATAACTTGGAGTAACCCTGCTCAGGATAGCGAATATGTGTTTCAATCCCTAATAGGGAGTTAGTGAAATTGCAATGATAAATGATAGTTGGAATCTTTCCAGCAAACATGTTTCAATCCCTAATAGGGAGTTAGTGAAATTGCAATGAGCTAATACTTGAGACTCTCTCTCTGTCAATAAGTTTCAATCCCTAATAGGGAGTTAGTGAAATTGCAATGCCCCGTAGTGGGTTGGCTCTCTTAAATGCAGGGGTTTCAATCCCTAATAGGGAGTTAGTGAAATTGCAATGTTATTGTATCCAACATATAAATCTTTTACTTTATGAAGTTTCAATCCCTAATAGGGAGTTAGTGAAATTGCAATAGCGACGACCTGAAACACTGTCTGTATTTAGTTTTCAAGGTTCGGTTGCGCGGATGAAGTAATCGTAGCATAGAAAATTGTGATTGAGTAGTATGCAAATGTCTAAAACCCTCACTGCATAAAGTGCGCGGCTATTTTTGCCAATAAATTTCTCAAAAGTATTACACAGATGGACTTTCAGCCTTAGTTGCGAAAACCTGATTTAGAACACCCACCCATTCGCGCATTTAGACCAGAAAATTCCCCAATCCCCATTCCCAAGTCCCTAACCCTTCGCCTCAACCCGTGCTTGCTTCACCATTGCAATCAAAGTATGATGAGCATCTTCTGAATCTGCTAACACATGATCAAACTGGATGCGAACAGGGAGACTTTCACCATTGGTTTGTGCAGTTAAGTCCATACCTTGGGCATCAATTCCTAGCATTTGCGCTGCGGTTGCTTGGGAGACTCCGCCAAAAAATTGTGCGTAAAGCAGCACAGCGTTAGCATGATCCTCGTTCATGTGGTTGCAGATACGCGAACTAATTTCAGAAGAAAATTGATCTGACATAGTGAAATTAAAGAGTTAAAAATAAAACAACTGCATAAATTCTAGGATAATGTGAGGCAAATTTGTACAGCTAAAGTGCTGAGTGAGTAATAAATGTTTCACTACCGCGAAGAGAACTCAGCCCTATTTTCAAGATAAGCAAGCTAATTTACGAAATAAAAAATACAATAAATTTATATTTGTCAAGTAATTATTACCTTTAATTGCGGAAATATGACCGCTTAAACTGTAACCAAAGTATTCAGCTAATTTATGGCAGCGAAGATCCGATGAGCGAAATTAGTCAACGTCGAATAGTTATTGGGGATGTGCATGGCTACTATGAAGGATTAATGAGATTATTAGAAGCGATCGCTCCTGCTTCGGATGACCAAGTATATTTTTTGGGAGACTTAATTGATCGTGGCCCCCAGAGTTTTCAGGTAGTTGATTTAGTTAGACAAAACAATTACCAATGTCTACTAGGCAACCACGAGCAGATGTTATTAAATATTCTCACTACTGAAAATGTCCCTGTAGCCTTAATGCAAGCATGGTTACATAGTGGTGGACAAGCAACTATAGCCAGCTATCCAGATACAACTATTTCCCCAGAACACTTAGATTGGTTCAAGAGTTTACCCACCTATATCGACTTAGGGGATATATGGCTAACTCATGCTGGGGTTGACCCTAAAAAAACACTCAGAGAACAAACCGCCGAGCAATTTTGCTGGATTAGAGGAGAATTTCACAGCATAGAACAGCCTTACTTTGCTGATAAGCTGATTGTTATTGGTCATACCATTACCTTCACGTTCCCTGGTGTAAATCCTGGACAATTAGCTCAAGGCAGGGGATGGTTAGATATAGATACTGGTGCTTACCACCCTCGTAGCGGTTGGTTGACTGGATTTGACATCACAAATAATTTAATTTATCAAGCTAATGTTTTTAATAACTGCTTGCGCACCCTACCATTATCAGAAGCTGTAGTGGAAGTTGAGCCGGCTAAAATAATTTCCCGCCGCAGTCAACAACGCGCATAAGGGACTTCCAAATACAAAAATATCATGTATAGGTTCTGCTGCCCTACTCCTGAATAACTCAATAAAAAATCCCCCGCCGTAAGGTGGGGGATTTTATTACTTACCTACAAAACTAGCAGCCAAGTTAACCGAACTTACCAGCAGTGGAGGCGATGAGGAAAGCAGCATAGGTGACGACGTAGCCAACAGTGAAGTGAGCTAGACCAACTACACGAGCTTGAACTATGGAGAGAGCAACGGGCTTGTCTTTCCAGCGAACGAGGTTAGCGATAGGAGTACGTTCGTGCGCCCAAACTAGGGTTTCGATCAACTCTTGCCAGTAACCTCTCCAGGAGATGAGGAACATGAAGCCAGTAGCCCAAACTAGGTGTCCGAAGAGGAACATCCAAGCCCAGACAGACAGGTTGTTCACGCCGTAGGGGTTGTAACCGTTGATCAACTGTGCGGAGTTAGCCCACAGATAATCACGGAACCAGCCCATGAGGTATGTAGAGTTTTCGTTGAACTGAGCAACGTTACCTTGCCAAATACCTAAATGCTTCCAGTGCCAATAGAAGGTTACCCAACCTATTGTATTTAATGCCCAGAACAGAGACAGGTAGAAGGAATCCCAAGCTGAGATATCGCAAGTACCGCCACGACCAGGACCGTCGCAAGGGAAGGCATAGCCGAAGTCCTTTTTATCGGGCATCAGCTTAGAACCACGAGCATCCAAAGCACCTTTGACTAGGATGAGGGTGGTGGTGTGCAGGCCTAAGGCGATCGCATGGTGTACCAAGAAGTCGCCAGGGCCGATTGTTAAGAATAGGGAGTTAGTACCAGAGTTAATGGCATCTAACCAGCCACTCAACCAAACGTTGCCGTAGTTGGGGTAGGCTGTGTAGGCAACGCTATCGGGGTTAGACAACAATGTGTCTAAGCCGTAGAGTACCTTACCGTGAGCAGCTTGAATGAACTGAGCAAATACTGGCTCAATCAAGATTTGCTTTTCAGGAGTACCGAAAGCGACTACTACGTCGTTGTGAACATACAAACCTAGGGTGTGGAAGCCTAAGAAGAGAGATACCCAGCTTAAGTGGGAGATGATCGCTTCTTTGTGCTGTAGCACACGTTCTAGGACGTTGCCTTTGTTTTGTTCAGGATCGTAGTCACGGACTAAGAAAATAGCACCGTGAGCGAAAGCACCAACCATCAGGAAGATAGCAATGTACTGGTGGTGGGTGTAGAGAGCTGCCTGGGTGGTGTAGTCCTTCGCAATGAATGCGTAGGCAGGCAGAGAGTACATATGCTGTGCGACCAAGGAGGTAACAACACCCAAACAAGCTAAGTGCCAACCTAATTGGAAGTGCAGAGAGTTGTTGTAGGTCTCATAAATGCCTTGGTGGGGCATATTGAAAGGGCCTTCAACAGTTTTGCCAAAGAAAGTTTTGGCATTCATCATTTCTTTGATGCTGTGACCAATACCGAAGTTGGTACGATACATGTGACCAGCAACGATAAATAGTACAGCGATCGCCAAGTGGTGGTGAGCCATGTCGGTCAACCACAGTGATTCTGTCTGAGGATGGAAACCACCTAAGAATGTCAGAATCGCTGTACCAGCACCTTGGGACGTACTAAAGATATGACCTGCTGTATCTGGGTTTTGGGCGTAAACGCTCCAGTTACCTGTAAAGAAGGGTGTCAAACCTGCTGGGTGGGGAGCAGTGCTTAAGAAGTTATCCCAACCTACGTGCTGTCCGCGAGATTCGGGGATAGCAACGTGAATCAAGTGACCAGCCCAAGCCAGAGAGCTAACGCCAAATAAACCTGCTAGGTGGTGGTTTAGGCGAGATTCAGCACTCTTGAACCAAGCGAGGCTAGGACGGAACTTGGGTTGCAAGTGCAACCAACCAGCAAATAAACACAGGGCTGCGAATAATAACAGACCGACTGAACCAACGTACAGTTCGCTGTTTGTCCGCATACCGATGGTGTACCACCAGTGGTAAACACCAGAGTAAGCAATGTTTACAGGATTACTAGCACCAGCTTGGGTAAAAGCTTCAATAGCAGGTTTACCGAAGTGGGGGTCCCAAATCGCATGGGCGATGGGGCGGACGTGTAGAGGATCTTTGATCCACTGTTCAAAGTTACCTTGCCAGGCTACGTGGAACAGGAGGCTGGATGCCCACAGGAAGATAATTGCCAGATGACCGAAGTGGGTAGCGAAAATCTTTTGGTAAAGATTTTCTTCAGTCATGCCATCGTGACTTTCAAAGTCGTTGCCTGTAGCGATCGCATACCATATCCGACGAGTGGTCGGGTCCTGTGCGAGATCCTGGCTAAATTTTGGAAATTTTGTTGCCATAGGTGTGATATTTCCTCTGACCTTTAGCCATCAGGTTTCAGCTTCTGGAGTTCTGAGCTTTGAGTTCTAAGTTTTGAGTTTACACTCACCACTTACTACTCAGCACTCAGCACTCCATTAACTGATTGCTATCCTACTGAAAGAATATGTGCGTGGAAGAATGCCCAAGTGGTAGCAATTCCTCCTAGGAGGTAGTGAGCTACACCAACTGCACGGCCTTGAGTGATGCTCAGAGCGCGGGGTTGGATTGCTGGTGCTACCTTCAGTTTATTATGAGCCCAAACGATAGACTCAATTAGTTCTTGCCAGTAGCCACGACCACTGAACAGGAACATTAAGCTGAATGCCCAAACAAAGTGAGCGCCTAGGAACATTAGTCCATAAGCAGACAGCGCACTTCCGTAGGAGTTGATTACTTGTGAAGCTTGCGCCCACAAGAAGTCACGCAACCAGCCGTTGATAGTGATGGCACTTTGGGCAAAGTTACCACCAGTAATATGAGACACATTACCAGCTGCGTCTACTGTCCCCCAAACATCAGATTGCATTTTCCAACTGAAGTGGAAAATCACAATTGACAAGGAGTTGTACATCCAGAACAATCCGAGGAACACATGATCCCAACCGGAAACTTGGCAAGTGCCGCCACGGCCTGGACCGTCGCAAGGGAAGCGGAAGCCTAAGTTGGCCTTATCAGGAATCAAGCGAGAGCTGCGAGCGAATAGTACGCCCTTCAGCAGAATCAGAACAGTTACGTGGATGGTGAAGGCATGGATGTGGTGAACGAGGAAGTCAGCAGTACCCAAAGCGATGGGCATCATTGCGACTTTGCCACCTACAGCCAAGATACCGCCGCCAAAAGCATAGCTAACTGGCTCTAAGGCATTGGGAGCTGTACCACCAGGAGCTAAGGTGTGCAGGTTTTGCACCCACTGAGCAAATACTGGTTGCAGCTGAATTGCTGTGTCGGAGAACATGTCTTGAGGACGACCCAAGGCACGCATCGTGTCGTTGTGGATGTACAGTCCAAAGCTGTGGAAGCCGAGGAAAATACAAACCCAGTTCAGGTGGGAAATGATGGCATCCCGGTGACGAATCACCCGATCCAGAACGTTGTTTTGGTTAACAACAGGATCGTAATCCCGCACCATGAAGATGGCAGCGTGAGCAGCACCGCCCACAATTAAGAATCCGCCGATCCACATATGGTGGGTGAACAAGCACAACTGAGTTGCGTA
This sequence comes from Anabaena sp. UHCC 0399, assembly GCF_034931465.1. NCBI lineage: Bacteria > Bacillati > Cyanobacteriota > Cyanophyceae > Nostocales > Nostocaceae > Anabaena > Anabaena sp. UHCC 0399. Next base: position 65,897 of record NZ_JAYGGZ010000035.1, read on the forward strand.
GTCAGTTGCCAAGTAGGGATATGGGGGCATCGCGTACATATGGTGCGCGATGATGATTGTCAAAGAACCTAAGAAAGCTAGGTTAGTTGCCAATTGCGCGTGCCAGGATGTGGTCATGTTCTCATAAAGACCCTTGTGACCTTCCCCGGTGAAGGGGCCTTTGTGGTTTTCGAGGATCTCTTTGATGCTGTGACCAATACCCCAGTTAGTGCGGTACATATGTCCAGCAATGATGAACACTACTGCGATCGCTAAGTGGTGATGGGAGATATCAGTCATCCACAAGCCACCGGTTACTGGGTTTAAACCACCCTTGAAGGTCAAGATGTCAGCGTACTGACCCCAGTTCAAGGTGAAGAAAGGTGTTAAACCACTGGCAAAGCCGGGGAACTGCTCAATCAATAAGTCTTTGTTCAGAATGAACTCGTGGGGCAAGGGTACGTCTTTTAGGGGTACGCCTGCATCCAGCAGCTTGTTGATTGGTGCGGAGACGTGAATCAAGTGACCAGCCCATCCCAATGAGCCGCAGCCTAGCAGAACTTGCAGGTGGTGATTCAACATCGACTCCACGTTCTGGAACCATTCCAGTTTAGGAGCGCGTTTGTGGTAGTGGAACCAACCAGCAAACAAGAACAAACCTGCTAGCACTAAGCCACCGATGGCGGTGCAGTACAGCTGGAAGGAGTTAGTTATACCCCAACCCCGCCATACTTGGAACAAGCCGGAGGTGATTTGAATACCGTGGAATCCACCACCAACATCACCATTCAAAATGTCTTGTCCCACAATCGGCCAAACGACTTGTGCGCTGGGCTTCACATTTAGTGGGTCAGTCAACCAGGCTTCGTAGTTAGAAAACTTCGCGCCGTGGAATATCATCCCGCTTAACCAGATGGTCACAACGGCCAGGTGTCCGAAGTGAGCAGCAAATATCTTGCGGGATATGTCTTCTAAATCGCTTGTATGTGTATCAAAATCGTGGGCGAGGGCATGAAGGTTCCAAATCCATGTGGTGGTTTTGGGACCTCTAGCTAGGGATCTGTCGAAGTGTCCAGGTTGCGCCCATTTTTCAAATGAGGTTGGAACTGGATCATTGTCAACGATCACTCTGGCTTTTTTTTCCTCTCGCTCCGGAGGACTAATCGTCATTCGACCTCCTCTCAAGATAAGGAATGAGGAATCATGAAACCACAAAGAGAACCACTATCGCTTCCCACAGAATTTTTCTGGAGGGGCGACGAAGACGCTATGTGGAAATGAAATTTGTTTCTGTTGAATTATAAAGTCTTAACTTGTACATTGTTGGCGAGATTTTAACAATAATTCAAAATAGCCAGAATAATTGTCTCACTTACCTTTTAACTGCAAACTCTTTTGCAAAAAGTCAATAGTTTATCCATTTAATTTACAAAGCATAACAATTGATAAATTTTATCTTTTAATACACCGTAAACCTTACCCACTATGCAATCTAGCTTTTGGTATATTTGTTTGCCTATACATTTGATATGGTATTCAAATACTTAATCAATAAATGATGTAAATAAAATAACTCTTACTATGTAAAGTATAAAAATTCATGATATGTAGGCAGATTTGATTTTTGAGTCCATACTGTCCAGTCGATAATTTCAGTCAAAATAATCTATCAGTTGTGACAAACCATCACTGGATAAGAGCCATGAACCTTTGGTATCAGCAGGCGTTAAAAAAACTTTTTCCTAGAAGTTTGGCTATTTTTAAGTGGCTAATTATACTAGTCCTAGTCTTTGACTTAACTAGTTGCGGAGAAAAAAGCTTTAGCCAAGAAGTGTCTGTTAGGTATAAAGACCAGCCTCAAATTTCTCAGCAATTTTCCGAAGTATCCCCACCGGCAGTTATTCAAGAACTGCACTCAACTTTAGAAATTTATCGCCCACAAGTCAAAATAGTTACGCCTCAGCCTGATGAAATTCTCAATGACAACACGGTCACAGTTCGTTTTCAGGTCAAGGATATACCAATTTTTAAGCACCCAGAATGGGAATTAGGCCCTCATCTCCACGTAATTCTTGATAATCAGCCTTATATTCCAATTTACGACTTAGAACAGCCTCTAGTATTTTCGGATTTATCCCCCGGTACTCATACCCTGCGCGTCTTTGCTTCTCGTCCTTGGCATGAGAGTTTTAAAAATGAGGGTGCTTATGCTCAGACAACATTTCATCTCTTTACGAAAACTGACGACAACAATCCCGATACATCTCTACCCCTGTTAACCTACAGTCGCCCTCAAGGTAACTATGGTGCAGAACCAATCTTGTTAGACTTTTACCTGACTAACGCACCTCTACACCTAAACGCCAACAACAATGACAACGGCACACTCAGTGATTGGCGTATTCGCTGCACAATTAACGGTGAAAGTTTCGTATTCGATCGCTGGCAGTCAGTTTACCTCAAAGGCTTTAAACAGGGTATCAACTGGGTCAAGCTAGAATTCCTCGATGACCAGGGAAACCCAGTCAAAAATGCTTTTAACAGCACAGTTAGACTCGTTAACTACCAACCCAAGGGTAAAGATACTCTCGCCAGAATCACCAGAGGAGAATTAACAGCTGATCAGGTACGGGGCATTGTAGAGCCAACCTACGCTGCTAAACAACCAGTTGCAGAACCTACACTTGAACCCCAGCCCCAGGAAGAAAAACAACCCACACCTGAATTTACAGAAACACCATCACCAGAAATAACACCCACACCCCAACCTACTGAATTACCTGAAACAGCAATTCCTCAACCATCGCCCATCATTCCTACACCACCGGAGGTAGTTGAGTCACCGACACCTGAACCCCAGCCAGAGGTAACACCTACACCATCACCAACAATTAGTCCCGAACCACAACCAACGGTAGTACCTCAGCCTCAAGTTTCGGAAGAATCGCCACCAACGCCCACCACTACCGCAGAACCCCAACCAGAGCAAAAGGAGACTGAACCATTGGAACAACCAGTCAAAAAACCTAAAAAAGTCAACTTAGGAGATTATTTCAAACGGCGATCGCCTCCTCTACAAACACCAACAGAATAGACCTCTATGTCTCCGTGTCTCTGTGGTTAAAAATTCTCTTTAAACACAAAGACACAGAGCTTTTAGCTAAAAATGCTCAAGCCCAAATTTTGCGATAAAACTTCCACAAAAGCGATCGCAGCAACGGGATTACCTACACTATCCAAAGTTGGACTGTAACAAGCGATCGCACCTTCTCCTGGTACTATTGCTAATAATCCTCCACCTATCCCCGATTTCATTGGTAGACCAATTTTGACAGCAAATAAAGGGGAAGCCTCGTATAAACCGCAGGCTAACATGACACCATTCACCATCTGACGGTGCTGTAACTGTATCCGGTCATGCTCACAGGCTAAGAGTTTTCCGAGTAAAGCTAAATCTTTAACTTCCCCAGAAAGACAGCATATTTGCTCGTATGTGTCAAGGGTTAATTCAATATTTGTGATATATTTTTTTTCAGCCAGATGATTAGCGATCGCCAGATTAGAGGGTGATCGAGATGCTCTCACCGAAGCCAGCATGACTTCATCTAACTTGAGGTCACAGCCAGGCAATTGATTTAACCATTGACAAAAAGATTGAGTGCGTTGGCTAGCGGTCTTTCCTGGTAACTTATCAGCTAAAGCGATCGCGCCACTATTAATCATGGGGTTGCGGGGTCTACCGCCATCAGCTATTAATTGTTCTAACGAATTGAATGGTGCATCCGATGGTTCTACACCCACCCATTGCAGCAGTTGTTCTGTACCAAAGTGTTCCAACAGATACAGTAGAGATAAAGGCTTGATCACACTCATCAGTGGGAATACACAAGCCATATCTCCGGTGCTGTAACTTTGTCCAGATTGACAGCAGATGTGAACTGCAAACCAATCGGGATTAGCTAAGGCTAATTGCGGAATGCGATCGCATACTCTTCCCAGATGCGTCTGAGTTTTCGCTAGTTGTACCCAGTTAATTAACTCATTTGGCTCTAATTTTTCAAGTTTCATCACAACAGATATAGCCCTGTATTTCCTCATTTTGAATTATTTATGATTCCCCGTGTCAGATCGCCAGCACTACCGCAGAATTACACTTGGCTAAACACTGATAAACCCTTGTGTCTTCAAGAACTTAGAGGTAGAGTCATAATTTTAGATTTTTGGACATACTGTTGTATCAATTGCCTCCATGTTCTACCAGACATTAAGTATTTAGAGCATAAATATAAAAATAGCCTGATAGTCATCGGCGTTCACTCCGCCAAATTTGACAACGAACAAGAAACCGAAAACATCCGCCAAGCTATCTTGCGCTACGACATCGAACACCCAGTTTTAGTGGACAAAGGTTTTCGCGTATGGCAAGAGTATGCTGTGCGTGCTTGGCCTACTTTCATAGTTATTGACCCAGAAGGTTACGTAATTGCTCACGTTTCTGGTGAAGGTAATCGTGATATTTTAGACCAACTGATTGAAAAATTAATTCGAGAACATCAAGAGAAAGGCACGATAAATTTCCAAGAAATCAGCCTAACTTTAGAAAAACAGCGACAACCGTTAATCACACCACTAGCTTTCCCTGGTAAAGTGTTGGCTACTCCAGAGGCTTTGTTTATTGCTGACTCTGGACACCATCGTCTTGTAATGAGTTCTTTAGATGGTGAAATTCTTCATCTAATTGGTAAAGGTAAACCTGGTTTAACGGATGGTAATTTTTCAACAGCACAGTTTTTTGCCCCCCAAGGAATGGCTTTTGATGCAGTCAATCAGATTCTCTACGTTGCTGACACCGAAAATCATGCTTTGCGACAAATTGACCTCAAACGCCAAGTAGTAGAAACCATCGCCGGGACTGGTGAACAAAGCCGCAACATTCATCCTCATGGCGGTGCTGGCTTAGAAACTCCGCTCAATTCTCCTTGGGATTTGGTAAAAGTGGAAAATAGCCTGTTCATCGCAATGGCAGGGTCGCATCAAATCTGGCAGATGAACTTAGATACTGGGATGATATCCACCTATGCAGGTACAGGTGCAGAAGGTTGTGTTGATGGTTCACTTACTGAATCTGCCTTTGCTCAACCTAGCGGAATCACTACAAATGGACAAGAGTTATTCATTGCTGACAGTGAAATTAGTTCAATTCGTGGTGTGGGATTAATAGAACCATATCTAGTCAGGACTATTTGTGGAAGTGGAAATTTATTTGGTTTTGGCGATATCGATGGACAAGGTGAAGAGGTAAGGTTACAGCACTGCTTAGGAGTAACATACGCTAATAATTTCTTATGGGTAGCAGATACCTACAATCACAAAATTAAATTAGTCAGTCCCAACACAGGTAATTGTCAAACTGTTCTGGGAGATAGTTCTGCTGAATTACAAGATGGTCAAGGTAAGATTACCCGCTTTTTTGAACCTTCAGGATTGAGTGTTATAGATTCACACTTGTATATAAGTGACACCAATAACCATGCCATTAGGCGTGTAGATTTGAATACGCTTGAGGTGACAACGCTACAATTTCCTGGTTTGTGTGCGCCTGATGTTTGTATTCCGAAAAATGTTTAAGCTTACGCACAGGGGCAAAGACACACTAATTTAAATAATTTTTTTAAACAATTAGATACAGCCACATTTCCTAAATTCAATATGAATACTATTCTCCATATCACCCAAAACCGACAATGGGAAAAATCGAAAAATCTTAGTAGCTATCATGCTGACTCACTGGATACGGAAGGCTTTATTCACTCTTCCCAAGCAACACAAATCCTTAAAGTTGCTAATAAATTTTTTTATCAACAAAAAGAATTAGTATTACTTTTTATCGACTCTGATAAAGTTCATTCTGAAATTCGCTATGAAGGGGCTGATGGAGATATATTTCCTCATATCTATGGTGAGTTAAATATTGATGCTGTCTATCAGGTTATCGACTTTGAACCTGAAGAAGATGGTTTATTTAAGTTACCGCTAGAAGTTGTAAGTTTAGAATAATTTACCACAGAGACACAGAGGCACAGAGATGAAAATTCAAGAGTTAGATGTGGGTGTGTATGTTGATCAAATGGCATTGCTGCTGGATTTGCCGATAAAAGATGAGTATCGGGATGGAGTAGTGGCGAATTTTGAGAGAATAAAAGCGATCGCTCAACTGGTTAATTCATTTCCCCTACCAGAAGACATTGAAATTGCACCCATATTTGAACCATGAATGATGCTGTATCCATTGCCACTGCTGTTCGCGCAGGCCACGTTAGTGCTGTAGAAGTTACCAAAGCTGCGTTAGCACGAATATCAGAAAGAGATCGCGAACTCAATTGTTTCACGGCTATCACTACGGAAACAGCTTTGGCAGATGCAGCACGCATTGATCAAGAAATCGCTCAAGGTAATTATCCTGGTTTACTGGCAGGTGTACCATTTGCTGTCAAAAACCTTTTTGATATCGCTGGTTTAACAACTCTGGCTGGTGCAAAAATTAATGCCGAAAATCCTCCAGCTACCCAAGATGCCACAGCAGTAGCCAAACTCAAGCAAGCAGGTGCTGTTTTGGTCGGTGCTTTAAATATGGATGAGTACGCCTATGGATTTGTGACAGAAAACTTTCATTATGGTGCTACTCGCAACCCCCATGATTTACAGCGTGTAGCTGGTGGTTCATCTGGTGGTTCTGCGGCGGCGGTGGCGGCTGGGTTAGTTCCATTTACACTAGGTTCTGATACCAACGGTTCAATTCGTGTGCCAGCAGCGTTATGTGGTGTCTTTGGTTTTAAACCAACTTATGGACGTTTATCTCGTGCAGGGGTAGCTCTATTCTCTAGTAGCCTTGACCACATTGGCCCTTTCGCTCGTTCAGTGAGAGATATTTCTACAATATTTGATATCCTTCAGGGAGAGGATAATAGCGATCCCGTTTGCACTAAGCGTCCGAGAAAACCAACATTACCTCAACTGAATCAAGATATTTCTGGACTGAGAATTGCGTTGACGAAGCCTGCCGAAGGCATCGCTGATGATTATTTTGCTCAAGGTGCAAACTCAGAGGCGTTAGCCGCGGTGCATGAAGTAGCAAATGCTTTAGATGTGAATACATACATCACTCTACCAGAAGCACACCGCGCCAGGGCTGCTGCATTTGTGGTTACAGCCTGTGAGGGTGCAAATTTACACTTAGAAAAATTGCGATCGCGTCCCCAAGATTTTGACCCAGCAACACGCGATCGGTTTTTAGCAGGGGCCTTAATACCGAGTAATTGGTATCTGCAAGCACAACGCTTTCGCAGATGGTATCGCGATCGTATCCGAGAACTTTTTCAACAAGTTGATATAATTTTAGCCCCCACAACACCAATTGCTGCACCGTTAATTGGTCAACAAACAATGACTCTAGATCGACAGGAAATACTGGTTCGTCCCCACTTAGGACTATTTACTCAACCATTATCTTTCATCGGCTTACCTGTATTATCAGTACCAGTTCAGCATCCCAATTGTTTGCCATTAGGAGTGCAATTGATAGCAGCACCCTACAATGAAGCGTTTATTTTACAAGTGGCATCTGTATTAGAAGCTCAAGGTGTAGTTTCAACATACAAAAAATACTAGAAATACTAGCCAAACAAAAAGTCACCCTCCATACTTACTGGGGATGACTTTTTGTATTTAAAAG
>NZ_JAYGGZ010000036.1:0-72995 GCF_034931465.1 Anabaena sp. UHCC 0399
GGTTAACTGGTTATATACGCTCTGAAGTTGTACCGCTAACTAAATCTGTTGAAGGTAATACAAATAATGCAGGTGAAGAAGTCAAGCTTAAGTATAACTTTACACCTTGTGAGCGGCCTAGTACCTTTATTGCTGTAAACGAGAATGTTTGATAGTTTCAGACAAAAATCAATGTAGTAAAAAAAGAATCAGCTAGAATGAAGTGCTGCATAAAATAGTACTTTCTAACTGATTCTTTGAGATTTTAGTATGGCTGTTGCTCTAGCATTTGGTAGCAATCAACATGAGAATTGGTAATTTCTGGAATGTGTTGAATTACAGAGTTAATTTGCTCCATGTCTGCATATTGTTGTTCTCGCCTTTTGCGGAGTTCCCATGATTTACGGTTATAAGCTAACAAGTCTTCCAAACTCATGTTGAATTTGTATTTGGCGAAATTCAATAATTGTTCTGTGGTGTAACGACAATCTTCAGGACGACCAAAACAGATTTCAAACTGAAGCTTAAAAGCTTTCCAATCGAAATTGTCAGACCCCAGTTGTCGTTGTGATTCGCGTCCGTAAAGGTCACGGATTGAATAGAAAATTGTGTTGTATTTACGCACGTCGAATGATTCAATCTTGAATTGCTCCATTGTTGAATCATCGACTGTAGCAGCTTGAGCTTTAGTAGATTTATTAGCAGCCATAGTTTTTTTCCTTGATGAGTGTTTCGCTTTTAGCTGCGTCAGCATTAGTCAAAAAAATAAATCCCACTCTGTATGAGCGAGATTTTCTGTAAAATTAGATTATTTGTGATTATTTTGCTAATAAACGTTCGCGTTGTAGCCAAGTACGTTTGTTGACTTCGAGTAGTTCTTCTAAGCCTTTGTTGAAGTGCTTAATGGAATAGTCAACCATTTGTTGTACACTGTATTTGGGGTTGTCAACTGAGCCGAATGTAGCAATGAATCTTGTTTTAAAAGCATCCCATTGTGTTTTATTCCAGTTAGTTTGTGACTGCGCTTGAATAGTTTTACCCCAGGTTTCTTGTAGCCCGTAGTAGACTGCTTTAAACTTACGCTCGTTGTAGTCAGCAATTTTGTAAATACCCATTGCGTTATCATCAATTAAACTAACTTTTTTGGTTTTAGTAGCCATAATTTTTATCTCCTATGTGAGAGTTACTTCTTAAAGAATTGAGCGTTAGCTATAGTGCTTTCTCTTCTTTATTTGGACGTAAGTCCGTGTAAAAAATAACAATTTTAAATTGGAAATGAATGCTAACGCCTCGGCTACTATCCTGTGTTCAAAAATTTTCCAATAGAGATAGAGTAGCAAGCCGGTTAACCCGCAGAGTTAACCCACCGAAAGTATGTCTGGATTAAGGAAGATACTTTAGTTAGTGTATGAAATATAAAGTTGACCGTTTCTCAGGTAAAGACGAAGGGTGATTTACTTCAGGAAAGCTAACGATTCATGCACTGAGGTCAATAGAAGTTTCAAATTCTGGGTAATAATATGAGCTGGATGGCTTACACATACTGTCACATACTGTTCGTAGATAATAAGCCGATACTCGCAAGTTGATTCAGCAGAGATAATGAAATATGGGGTTGTAGTGACAACAGGTTGCGGATACAAGCTCATCAATAATGGGCACGATACACGATTTATTCAGCACTATCTAAGACACAAGAACACTCAGCATACAGTGTGCTACACAGAGTTATCTCCACAATATTTTAGTGATTTCTGGCAAGATGGCGGGTGTCTTGAGGAGATTGTATTGAACTATTAGCCTCAAGAGCAGCTTCTCGCAACCGTTCCACATCGCGCATGGGTGGCGCACCAAAGAGCCGCTTGTACTCCCGGTTGAAGTGCGAAGCATCGTCATACCCCACCCGGTAGGCAGCACTGGTCGCATCCAGGTTTTGCCCCAACATCAGACGGCGAGCCTCCTGAAGTCGCAGTTGTTTCTGGAACTGCAAGGGACTCATTGCCGTGACCGATTTGAAGTGGTGGTGAAAGCCTGACACACTCATACCTAACTCTCGGGCGATGTCTTCAATCTTGATCGGCTGGTTGAAGTCTTTGCGCAGTCGATCGACGGCTCTGGCGATGTAGTGCGTGTAGCCACCCAAAACAGCAATCTGACGCAGCCGAGCACCTTGCTCTCCCATCAGGAGTCGGTAGATAATCTCCCGCTTGATCAGGGGTGCAAGCACATGCGCTTCAGCCGGAGAATCGAGCAGTCTGACAAGCCGCACCACAGCATCTAACAGGTCTGCATTCAATGGACTAACATCGATCGCTTTGACACTAGCACCCCTTTGGGCTGAAGGATAGCCTGCCTCAACCATGACTGAACCAACCAGGGTAGGGTCGAGATCGAGACGAAGACCCAGGTACGGTTTTTCCTGGGTTGCTTCTAGAATTCGGCTGGCAATCGGCAGTTCAACCGTCCCCAGCAAATAATGCATTGGGTCGTACTGATAGCGATCGCTGCCTAGAAGAACTTCTTTGCTGCCTTGAGCAATCACACAAAAGGCAGGAATAGAGACATTATGAAAGCATTCCGAAGGGGAAGAGGAACGGTTGAAGTGCAATCCAGAAAGTGGCTCGATCGCTCCATCAGTACAAATCGCTTGAGCAATTCGCTCCGTTAGTTCCTCTCGGTTGGCTTGCGCTCGGTCTGCCTCGCGAAGAGTCTGAAGGTCATTCATCAAGGCTCTACCGGACTTTTCATTCGTTCTTGCAACGTTCATTTCTAATACCAATTTAAACAAACTTTTGGATACATCAAGCTTCGGCAAGGGTTTGGTAGTACCAGCCCTGTATAAAAATTTAGCGTGACTTGATCTGAAACGAGTGTAAGTTTGCAGGATTATACAACTATCTTAGACGATCGTTCTATTGCTTGCCTTTCAGGATTCATAGAATGAAGTTAAAGCAATAAAAAGTGATTCCGGCTTCTGGTAAGCGTCTGGACTTTTATCCAAGAGAAAACTCAGGTTTGTTTGGTCAAGCACTTCTCAGAATGGCATAAGAAGCATCATCCCAATCCACGGTAGGCATCGCTCACTGTAGGAAAGCTTTGCATGACTAAGCACAAACATGGAGGAACAGAAATGAAACGTCTCACGATACCTGTCATGGCATTTTCCTTATTGGCTTTGGGGTTTGTGCAGGCAGGGCATACACAAGTCTCATCTGGCGATCGCTTACCGAAAGTGGAGATCGCGCGGAACGGTTCGCAGCCTTCCACTGAAGGATCTGCCGACTATTTCACGGGTTCTGTCCGCATCAATCCTCTTTTTCCGGTGCACGAGCCGTCACGCGCATCTGGCGCAAGTGTTACCTTCGGGCCAGGTGCCCGAACCGCATGGCACACCCATCCCTTGGGGCAAACCCTGATTGTCACGGATGGAATTGGCTGGGTTCAGCAGTGGGGCGGTCAAATTCAGGAAATTAGACCTGGTGATGTCGTCTGGATTCCACCCGGTGTAAAACACTGGCACGGAGCTACAGCCACTACAGCCATGACTCATACTGCCATTCATGAGGCGCTCAACGGCAGCCCTGTGGACTGGATGGAACAGGTCAGCGACGAGCAGTATGAGGGGAGATCCTGATGCTTTTGAAATACCTTCCCGCTAGAGGGAAAAACGGTCAGAAGCGAATGCTAATTTTGCTCCTCGCTTTAGCAATGTCCCTGAGTTCTTCAGCCTGTCGTGCCGATACCAGGATGACTAACAATGCCCCGTTAGAGACACCGACTAAACTATCAACCGAGCAGGCAAACAGCATGAAGATCAACATCAGGATCAGAAACGAAGTTGTGACAGCGACGTTGATTGATAGCAAAACTACTCAGGATTTTATTTCCCTGCTGCCATTAACGCTGACGTTGAAAGACTACGCAAACACCGAAAAAGTTAGTGATTTGCCAAGACGATTATCGACAGAAGATGCACCTCCGGGCAGCGATCCTGCGGTTGGAGATATCGCGTATTACGCTCCCTGGGGAAATTTGGCGATGTATTACAACGATTTTGGCTACTCAAACGGACTCGTCATCCTCGGAAAAATTGACGGTGACATCGAGGCATTGACTGTGCCGGGTTCTGTAGAAGTAATGATCGAGTTGCGATCGCAGTAAAGCGGATACAGCAAGAAAGCGGCTTACAACGATTTAACTGAAGTAAACCCGTTAGATAAATCTACATCTACGAAGAAATCATGAAATACCGTGTTTTAATACCAACTCTCTTGATAAGTGCGATCTGTACAACGGCAGCATTCGCGCTCGACAAAACACAAGTCTCGCGTAAGATATCCCAAGTACCCGTACAACAGTCTGCTGTGGTCAAGGGGGCGGACAACTTCTATAAGAGCGATAAAGTAACTATGCAAAAGATTACGTTCAAAAACCAATACAACATGAAGGTTGCAGGGAATCTCTTCATTCCCAAAACCTTGAATCAGAACGCTAAGAATCCGGCAATCATTGTCGGACACCCAATGGGCGCAGTCAAAGAACAAAGCGCAAATCTGTATGCCCAAAAGCTGGCTGACCAGGGATTCGTCACCTTGTCCCTCGATTTATCCTTCTGGGGCGAGAGTGAGGGGCAGCCCCGCAACGTTGTTTCGCCAGATATTTATGCTGAAGATTTCAGTGCTGCGGTCGATTTTCTGGGTACCCAGTCCCTCGTTGATAGAGACCGAATTGGCGTTCTTGGGATTTGCGGTAGTGGGAGCTTTGTCATCAGTGCCGCCAAGATTGACCCGCGCATGAAAGCCATTGCGACGGTAAGTATGTATGACATGGGTGCAGCCAACCGTAACGGGCTGAGGCATTCTACGACCCTCGAACAGAGAAAGAAAGTCATTGCAGAAGCGGCTGAACAACGCTATGCGGAGTTCACGGGCGGCGAAACTAAATACACAAGCGGAACCGTGCATGAACTGAACGAGAACTCCACCGCTATTGAGCGTGAATTTTACGATTTCTACCGCACTCCTAGAGGCGAGTATACCCCCAAAGGTTCATCGCCGAAACTGACAACCCACCCAACGCTTACCAGCAACGTCAAATTCATGAACTTCTACCCGTTCAACGACATCGAGACGATTTCACCTCATCCGATGCTGTTCATCACGGGGGCAGATGCACATTCCAGGGAGTTCAGCGAAGATGCCTACAAGCGTGCAGCCGAGCCAAAGGATCTCTACATCGTTCCAAATGCGGGACATGTCGATTTGTACGACCGGGTAAACCTGATCCCGTGGAACAAGCTTGCATCCTTTTTCAATCAGCACCTCAGTCGGTAAGCGAGCAATTGACAGGAGAAATATGCTACCTAACTCGAATGGAAACTACACAGGCAAAGTGGCCTTTATCACCGGAGCAGCGAGCGGCATTGGCCGTGCCACAGCACTGGCGTTTGCCCGTGAAGGCGCGGCGGTGGTGGTTGCCGACGTTTCAGAACAGGGCAATCAAGAAACGGCACACCTAATCAAAGAACTCGGCGGGCAGGCAATCGCTGTCCGGTGCGACGTAACACGTGCCGAGGACGTGAAGACAGCCCTAGCCAAGACCATTGAGGCTTTCGGGCGGCTGGACTTCGCCTTCAATAATGCGGGCATCGAGCCAAGAAAGCCAGCTCCCACCGCAGAGTACGAGGAGGAAGAGTGGAACCAGATCATCGACATCAACCTCCGCGGCGTTTTCCTGTGTATGAAGCACGAGATTCCGCTGATCCTCAAGCAGGGAAGCGGCGCGATCGTTAACACGTCATCGGGCGCGGGAGTTATCGGCATCAAGGGCAGCCCCGCATACACCGCCGCGAAGCATGGTGTTATCGGTCTCACGCGATCGGCGGACCTCGACTACGCCGCGCAGAACATCCGCATTAACGCCGTCTGTCCCGGTTATATCGACACGCCAATGATGGAGCGCTTCACTGGCGGCACGGACGAAGGGCGCGCGAAGGTAATTGCCCAGGAGCCAGTTGGACGGATGGGTAAGCCTGAGGAGATCGCCGCAGCCGTCGTCTGGCTGTGTTCGGACGCAGCAGGCTTTGTCATTGGACACGCTATGGTCATCGACGGCGGCCAAACGGTGCAGTAATGGTCGGAGCAAAAGGACTTACTCAACAAAAAGAGGAATAAGATGATTAAAGACAAAGTTGTGATTATTACCGGCGCATCATCAGGAATTGGTGAAGCAACTGCGAAATTACTTGCAAGCAAAGGGGCTAAAGTTGTGTTGGGTGCGCGACGCGAGCAGCAATTGAAACAACTGGTTGATGAAATTCAAACAGATGGCGGACAAGCAGTCTATCAAGTGATGGATGTAGTTAACGCATCTGATAACGCCCAGATCGTCAAGCTTGCCAAGGAAACATTTGGACGCATCGATGTTATTTTCTTGAACGCTGGCATCATGCCAAATTCTCCACTTTCTGCATTGAAAACGGATGAATGGAATCAAACAGTTGATGTCAATATTAAGGGTGTACTAAATGGGATCGCTGCTGTGTTACCAACGTTTATTAGCCAAAAATCTGGGCATATTATCGCAACTTCATCGGTTGCTGGATTAAAAGCTTATCCAGGTGGTGCGGTGTATGGTGGGACGAAATGGTTCCTGCGCGATTTCATGGAAGTTCTACGTATGGAGTCGGCTCAAGAGGGGACTAACATTCGGACTGCGACAATTTATCCTGCTGCAATTAACACTGAATTGTTAGGTCAGATTACTAACCAAGATATGGCTGAAAAAATGACAGCGTTGTATGAGCAATATGGCATCTCACCAGATCGAGTCGCCAATGTTGTGGCGTTTGCGATTGACCAGCCAGAAGACGCAAACGTGAACGAATTTACAATTGGCCCAACCACGCAGCCTTGGTAAGGATAGTGCGGTTGTTTAGACTCTCGTGCGATCGCGTCCTCGCTCCCTTTGCGTTTTCCGATGCTACCTGTGAATTCTGCCATAAAGGAATTCACTCCGCCTGCGTACATGGTGGTTTTTGGGTAACTATAAATGATGGTGAACTGTTGTCAGCATTCGAGGGAAAGAAGCGATCGCGGCGGTGAAAGAGATGAGTTGACTTCTAGCCATCCATTACCTTTTACAAAGAGTTCTCCGAGACTTCACTACCTGACTGTAAAGAAATATCATCTTTGTTTTCTTCTTCTAGAAGTGCTTCAATTTGAGCAAAAAGCTTATTAATTTTTTTTAGCTTTTTCTCATCATTCCAAATTTTACTTTTTCTAAGTGCTTTGTATATTTTGTCAGCTTTTTCTTTTTGCTCTTGGTTATGAGATGATGGCTTACTTTCTGATTGTTGCTGAAGAATATTTCCTACTATAATCCTAATTTCAGATAATGATAAACCTTCTGCGATCGCTTTATTTAAAACTTCCTGCCTTTCATCATCATTTTTTATCCGGTTGATTTCCTTAGCTTTTGTGTATTCAATTTCGCCTTTTTGCAATGCAGTTTGGATATCCAAATGGAGTTTGAGTAAAGGAAGACGATTAGCTACAAACGACTGCCAAGTAATTTTTCCTAACTTCGAGAATACATCTTGTATGATTCGTCCTTCTTCACTAACCATAACGTTATGGTTAGAATTACCTTTGCTTTCGTTATTCATGTCATAGAGCAGTTTGACCACTGTCTCTTGGTCAATATCGAGTTCTTCGGCTAGTAATTCGAGAATTCCGATAGTTTCCTCGTAAGCGTTGAGGTCTTCCCTTTGGAGGTTTTCAACTAAGCGGAGTTTACGAGCTTTTTTCTCGTCGCACTCAATAATGACTACGGGTATTTCCTCAAGTTTTACGATTTCACAAGCTTTGAGACGGCGTTCACCAGCGACCAGCTCGTACTTGTCTTCCTCAATCTTTCTAACGACGATGGGTTCTAGTAACCCCACTTCCTTAATGCTGTCAGCGAGTGATTTGAGTTTTATGGGGTCAAAATAGCGACGGGGCTGACTTGGCGGAAAGATAATTTTAGATAAGGGTAAAGTGGAATCGGATAAAGATTTTTCTTCGTCATTTCCAAATAAATTATCCAGTCCGGTTAGTTTTTCTAGTTCACGTCTTTGGCTCATAGTTGAATGATGTATTTTGTAATTTCTTCGAGTATGCTAACTGCGGGGTGGTTTTTTTTGTGGAGTGCAAGTGGTAGATGTGCCTGGGTTGCGTCAGGAAAAGCTGTTGATTTAGGAATGGGGGCAGTAACGTGTATCCGTCCTTCAACCTGTTGTTTAATTTCTTCCAGTATTCCTGTGTCTTGAAGATTACGATTATCGTATTTGGTTGGAATTATACAAGCAATTTGTAATTTCTGGTGTCCTCCTTTTTTGAGTCGGGCAATTGTTTCTAGCAGTTGGTTGGTGCCAAGATAGCACTTATATTGCGTTTCAACAGGAATAATAACGTGTGAAGCAGCGACTAAGCTCATAATGCTTAGAATTCCTAGAGAAGGCGGACAATCAATCAAAATATAATCATACTGGTCAAGTACATTTGAAAGCGCAAATTTGAGCCGTTGGCGGTTGTCGATGGTCAGGTCATGGAAAATTTTTTGCTCCGTACCTGCCAATTGGATATTTGTAGGCACAAGGTGCATCCCGTAAATGGGTTTTTCCCATATATACAGGGGAGTTTCTTCAGCGATCGCACCATAGATAGTTTGTTCAGTTTGCAGCTTGACTTCCCCTAATCCCATAAAAGCTGTTAGCGATGCTTGTGGGTCCATATCCACAAGCAGTACACGATGTTTTTTAGCAAGGTGGTATCCAAGATTGTGTGTAATAGTCGTCTTAGCTGCCCCACCTGACTGATTGAAAGTGGCAATTATTTTGGTTGATGACATATATTAATGAAGCGATTTTGTGAACCCATGTCAGCGATTCTACCAAACAGTGGATTTTTATTTTAGATTTTTGAAAAAAATAATGCTAGTTCAACCCAGTAAACCTGTCTGGACTAGCATTATTCAGTTAATTGGTCTAAAATGGGGGTTCTTCGTCTAGGTCTTCATTTGTCGAAGTAACGTTATCTTCAAGTAGTTCCTTGGCAAAATCGGGAGTTTCAGGCGAGTGAGAGTTTTTGCTAACCTGGGTGAGTTCGTTAATAGGTTGTGCTGAGATAAAGTTTCTAATTACGAACGTGGCAATCTTTTCTTTGTACTCACCCCTGTTATCTACCACTAAATCAAGATATCCTTCTGCTGTACCATGTACGCCTTCCCCTTGTCCGTTGATGACGACAGCAGGTGCGCCTTTGGAACGGAATGGTATCTCGTCAGTAACGACTCCTTCCTTGGAACGGTAGTAGAATTCAGCAATCCCAAAAGCAATCAAGGAACCTTCTTTGTCGTGGGTTGTGTTCACTGACTTAAGATTAATAGTTGCAGTATTATGAATCATGGTCGTTTGGTTTGTAGATTGATTAAATGGTTAATCGCCTACGATTTACACTCCATAGGCGATTGTGATTTCCTAGAAATTGGCGTTAGCTACAGCCTGTGTTCCGTTTGGTACAGAAGTAGATGTAGATTCTTCCTTACGGGGTGAACCTAGTAATTCGATGGTGTTGATTGTGATTACAGGCTTTTGCCGCATAGTACCAGAATTTTTGTCAGCCCAACGATCAAATCCCAACTCACCAGTAATTGCAATCTGAGTTCCTTTACGAACGTAATTTCCAATCACTTCTGCTTGATTCCCCCAAGCGACTAAATCAAACCAAAGAGCTTGTTCACTTCTGTAGGGTGGTCTTACTGCAATAGAATAGAGATTGAAGCCTTAACTGCGCCCGACTCGAAAAATTTTAGATCGGGTTCTTGTCCACATCTGCCAACTAGCATGACTTTGTTGATATAGTTCATAACGCGAGAATTGATATATTTCTCTTATTGCTGCGTCAGCATTAGTTCTTTTAGGATTTATCATTTTGACGAATTGTTTTATTTAAAGCACACTTTTTGATTCATACTTGTGAGTTATTTTTTATCCCTGTTTCTCATACCATTGCGGTTTTTACTAAGGAACGGCTAATAATCCTGTGCTATGGTGGTATCGCCAATGTCGTGGTATGTATCTAAAAATTATAAGTAATGACTTATGCTTGAATATCTTCTCGTGAAGCGAGTAAGTATTTGTAAGCTGATACTCTTGGTTTTGATGTGGATACAGTTCGATGAGGACAGCCAAAATCGGCTAACACCTGACTACTCCTCACCTTTGCAAGTAGAAAATCTTACGTGGTTAGGAGAGACATCTGTTGGAGAAGAGGTCGAGCATTTTTGTGATGTTTCTAATACCGCTAGGATAGGCGTTTGGGGAGAAATTCTAGAACTGAAGTTAGTAGATTTAATTGCTGATTTACCGACTTGTTTGCACGATGCTTCATGGTTTGCTCTACTGGCAATTACTATGATGTTGGTGGATAAGGAATTAGACGGGATATGTGTACACCCACAAGATGAGTATTTTGCCCGGACTATTACGCTTGAAAGTTTGGCAGATTTGAGTGATTCTTACTTAGCCAAAGGTCATCCTTATTTAGATTTTCCTTTATCATTAGAAGACGCTAAATCATTACTGCCAGTTAATAGAAAGCAAGAGCTAGAAATCAAATTAGAGAAATTCCTTATTGATACTTATGAAGACGATTTTGATGATGAAGCACCAGATATTTGTGAGTTTTCATCCATCTACTTGCAAGATATTTTAAAAGAGTTTTTTGTTGAATCTGACTGGCAAGGTGATATTAACCAAGAGGCGGTTGTACAGCTTCAAGAAAAGTATGGTTCACATTATTCAGAAGGTGCGTTCTCTCCTGAAACTAAGGAACACGAACGTTGGGGCAAAACGCTTGTTTTTCTCAAACAATTTATAGGTCTGGATTCTAATTTTATCGAAAGCCAAAGCGATTTGTTCCTTGATGAATCTCTAGCAGCTGATTTACCTGATTACTTCCGTATGAAGACCCGTTTAGAACGTTGGCAAGACCGAACAGTTGTTTTATCCCGTTTGGTTCATACTTTAGTTCATTTTTTACTGGTAGGACAAAATTATCATCCCAGTCATATACAAGATTTGATGGCTATTCCAGTTTCTTCACGGGCTATATCCAGCCTACAAGCTTGTTTAGGTGTAGCTGCTTACAGAAGTGGTTATTACATGGCTGCTTCAAATATTCCCGAATCAGAAATTGGGCGGAACTGGTTGCTAGAAAAAGCTTTCCCTAACCTGCTTGATTTTTATCAAACAGGCCGGTTGAGTGGAAAGCAATAATTAATATTCTGCTGTTGGTTAATAAAGACAAATTTATATTTATGAAAAAATACTTATTTATACAATACTTTTGCCAAAAGAAGAGTCTACAAAAATTAAAAAAGCCTTGCGATAAACCTGGAAGGAATTTTTAGGACTGATTGTTTTTGCCCAGCTTCGGAGAAATGGGAGTTTGTACATCAACTCACCCTCTTAAATTGGCGAAGGTATTGTTACCCTTGATAAATTGTTTAATTCCCCCCTTCTTCCCTATCTTGATAAAATTTCAGAAGATGAAAAATGTGATAGCTGGATTGCTGTATAGTTTGAGGTGTACCAGATTATCCTTTCAAGAGTTGCTCTATGATCACTCTGCCTGGTATTGCTATCCAAAACAAAATATACGAAAGTTCCAATTCTCTAGTGTACCGGGGCATTAGAGAGGATGGAGTAGAGATCGTCGTAAAAATGCTAAAGCTTGATTATCCCTCTCCCCAAGAACTAACCCGCTACAGACAGGAATATAAAATTATTCGCTCCCTGAATCTGGAAGGAGTTATCAAGGCATACAGCCAGCAGGACTATCAACGCACTCTGGTGATTCTCTTAGAAGATTTTGGGGGAGAGTCCCTAGAAAAATGGATGCAAAAGCGTCCAGATATTTTCTGCCCGATGCCTTTATCCACTTTTCTTGGTATTGCGATCGCCCTTTGCGACATTCTGGGCAGAATCCATGCAGCCAATGTCATTCATAAAGATATTAACCCTGGAAACATAGTCTTTAATCTGGATACTGGCGTTGTCAAAATTATTGATTTTGGGATTGCGACCCAATTTAACCGCACCAATCCGACGTTCAAAAGTCCCCATGTGTTAGAAGGCACGCTTACCTATCTGTCGCCAGAGCAAACCGGGCGGATGAACCGGATGCTCGACTATCGCACCGATTTCTACTCGCTGGGCGTAACCTTCTACGAACTGTTAACTGGACAGCTACCGTTCCCCACTCAAGACATCCTGGAGCTAGTTCATTGCCATATTGCCAAACCGCCGATTCCTGTGCATAAATTGAACGCCACGATTCCCAAACCCATTTCAGGCATAATTTTGAAGTTGATGGCGAAAAATGCGGAGGATCGCTATCAAAGTGCCTGGGGCATCAAAGCGGATCTAGAACGCTGCGCCGGGCAACTGGCAGAAATGGGTCAGATCAACGCCATGTCGTTGGGACTACAAGATGTTTCAGAACAGTTTTGCATTCCTCAGAAACTGTATGGACGAGAAGCCCAGACTAAAGCATTATTGGCGGCGTTTGACAGAGTGGCTAGAAAAGAGACATTTGGCGAAATTTGTCAACTAGAGTCAGGCATAGAAAATGCTCAATTCAATGTCGAACTCATGCTCGTTGCTGGTTACGCTGGCGTCGGCAAAACAGCATTGGTGCAAGAACTCTATAAACCCATCACAGCAAAGCACGGCTATTTCATATCTGGTAAATTTGACCAATTCAGGCGCAATATTCCCTACAGCGCCATTGTGGATGCCCTGCAAAAGTTGGTGCAGCAACTTCTGGGGGAACCGGATGAGCAAGTGCAACAGTGGCAAGAGCGCCTGCTCTCAGCTTTAGGAAGCAATGGGCAAATTATCATAGATGTCATTCCCGAAGTTGAGTTCATTATTGGCAAGCAGTTACCCGTACCAGAAGTTGGAGCAACTGAGGCACAGAATCGCTTCAATTTAACTTTTCAAAGGTTTGTGCGGGTGTTTTGTGCAAAAGAGCATCCCCTGGTCATCTTTTTAGACGATCTACAGTGGGTCGATTCCGCGACGTTGAAGTTAATTGAACTCATATTGCTTGACGAGCAAACTCAATCTCTGTTTTTGATCGGAGCCTATCGAGATCATGAAGTGTCTCCAACGCATTCATTAATTTTGATGCTGGAGAGCTTGCGAAACCAGGGAGCAGTACTTCAGGAAATCATCCTGACCCCCTTAACGCTCGAACCCTTGAGTCAACTGATAGCTGAGACATTACATCGCAATGCTGATGCAGTTCGTTCCTTAGCCCAAGTCGTGTTGCGTAAAACCGAGGGCAACCCTTTCTTTGTTGGTGAATTTTTGAAGCTGCTGCATAGCGAAAACCTGTTAACCTTTGATGCCCAACAGTTGAGTTGGCAGTGGAACTTAACTGAGATTGAAGCTCAAGATATCACGGATAATGTGGTGGAGTTGCTGCTGCGTCAGTTGCAGAAATTGCCGGAAGCAACACAGCAAGTTCTCTCCATCGCTGCTTGTGTTGGGTCTGAGTTTGATTTAGAAACATTGGCGATCATTTGCGAAAAATTACCGAAAGCAATTTTCCAGGATTTATTAGAAGCAATACAAGCGGGATTAATTCAACCTCTATCTGAATTGGACGAAGACTTGTTGGTTCAAAAGTATAAGTTTTCGCACGATCGCGTTCAGCAAGCGGCTTATGCTTTGATTGATGAATCGCACAAACAGGTTGTTCATCTCCAAATTGGTCGCAAATTGCACGAAAAAACTTCACCAGAGCAACGATCCGATCGGTTGTTTGAAATCATCGATCATCTCAATCAAGGACTTGAGCTAGTCACTGCTCGATCAGAACGAACTGAAATTGCCAGATTGAATTTAATGGCAGGTCAGAAAGCAAAGGCAGCAACGGCTTATGAAGCAGCTTTTAAGTATTTCACTACAGGGCTTAAACTCCTCAATTGGGAGAGTTGGCTCAGTGAGTATGACCTCACCTTAGCGCTGTACTCCCAAGCAGCAGAAGCAGCATATCTTCATGGTTGCTTTGATAAGATGGAACAGTTGGTAGAAGTAGTACTCGCTCGTGCCAAAACAGTGGTTGACAAAGTGCAGGCTTACGATAGCAGAATTCAAGGATATTTGTCACAGGGCAACCTGAAAGAAGCACTTAAAATTGGATTGGAAGTGTTAAAGCTCCTGGGAGTGATTTTACCAGAAAATCCAAGTGAGTTAGATGTTCGAGGCAGATTGGAGTCAACGGCGGCACTACTCGCCCAACGAGAAATTGAAGACTTGATTAATTTACCAGAGATGACTGCACCAGAACCGCTAGCAGCAATGTCAATCCTAGCGAATATAGGGGCTGCTGCATTCATAGTATCACCAGCACTGATGATACTGATTACTTGTAAAACGGTAAATTTATCAATCAACTACGGTAATGCTATCTGGTCACCACTGTATTATGCTGCCTACGGATTTTTTCTATGTGGAGTTGTTCAAGACATTGAACTCGGCTATAAATTTGGTCAATTGGCTCTTAGCTTGGCAGAACGATTGAATACCAGAAAAGGCAAGGCTAAAGCATTACAGTTATTTAGTGATCACGTTATGCAATGGAAAGTACATCTTAAGGAGACGATACCACTGCTGGTTGAGGCTTATCAGGAAGGAGTGGAAACCGGAGACTTTGAAACCGCTGGTTATGCTGTATATGACGTGTGCTACAACTCGTTTTTCGTCGGTGAGGAACTCACCCAACTGGAACAGAAAATGGCAACCTACAGCAAAGCGGTTGATCGAATCAGGCGGGAAAGCCCCTCAACTTGGATTGCAATGGTGTGGCAGACCATTCTTAATTTGTTAGATAGGTCTCTTAATCCCAGTCGCTTAGTTGGTCGGCTGTGTAATGAAGAGGAGGCGTTATCACACGCTATTGCAATTAAAGATGGAACTGCAATCCAAATACTCTATTTGCACAAAGTCATGTTGTGTTATCTATTTGGAGAACACCATCAAGCTGGACAGACTGCTATTTTGGCAAGGCGACATTTTGAAGAAGCGACGGCAATAAAGGTTTTACCTGTATTCTGTTTCTATCATTCGCTGGCGCTTTTGAGCCTATTGCTCGATGCTTCAAACTCTGAAAAAGTAGCTTGGCTAAACTGTGTTAACACCAACCAAGAAAAGATGCAGAAATGGGCAGAACACGCCCCAATGAATTATCTACATAAATTTTATCTAGTCGAGGCAGAGAAAGCGCGAGTCTTAGGGCAATTTCTTGAGGCTGAGGAGTTTTATGAACGGGCGATCGCAGGTGCTACTGAGCATGAGTTTATCCAGGAAGAAGCATTAGCTTATGAATTAGCGGCTAAACATTATCTGGCACGAGGCCGAGAAAAAATTGCTCAAACTTATATGAAAGAGGCGCACTATTGCTACGATCGCTGGGGCGCAACTGCTAAAGTTAAAGACTTAGAAACTCGCTATCCACAGTTCTTTTCTCAGTCGTCTAGAGCTGCTTCCGCATCAGTTCCTATTACTACTGAAACTATCACTAATCCCTTCCATACCGCTTTCGATTTAGCAGCAGTGATGAAAGCTTCACAGGCGATTTCTCGTGAAATTGAACTGAAGCAATTGCTGCGATCGCTGATGCAAACTTTGATTGAGAATGCTGGCGCACAAACCGGATATCTGATTTTAGAAAACTCAGGAGAATGGTCGATTGAAGCGGCTTGTGAACTCAATACCGATGAGAATGCTTGTGCGACTCAGGTGTTACAGTCTATTCCAATTGCCGATCAATTGCCAGAATCAATCATTCAATATGTGATTCGGACTCTGAAGCCTGTCACCTTAAATGATGCGACTCGTGAAGATGCTTTTATTAATGAGCCATACATTCAACAGAACCAGCCTCAATCTATTTTCTGTTTGCCGCTGCTGAATCAAGCCAAGCTGGTCGGTGTATTATATTTAGAAAATCGGTTAGCAGCTGGAGTATTTACACCAGAGCGATCGCAGGTCTTGCAGCTATTATCGACTCAAGCAGCGATCGCTATCGAAAATGCCAACCTTTACTCAGAACTGCGGGCTAAGGAAAGCAAGATCACCCAGTTCCTCGAAGCGATTCCGGTGGGAATTGGGATCGTGGATGCGACAGGTTGCCCTTACTATACCAACCAATGCGGCAGTCAACTTATAGGCAAAGAAACTGATACTTCCATCGCACCGGAGCAGATCTCAGAGGCTTATCAGCTTTATGTAGCGGGAACGGATCAAATCTATCCAGCGGAGAGATTGCCGATTGTGCGGGCATTAAAGGGCGAACGCATCAGGACTGAAGATATAGAAATTCGTCGAGGTCATACCACAATTCTAATTGAGGCACGGGGAACACCAGTTTTCGATCAACAGGGCAATATCACTTATGCGATCGCTACCTTTCAAGATATTACAGAGCGCAAACAAGCCGAGAAACTCCTAGCCGATTACAACTGCACTTTAGAGCAACAGGTTGCAGAACGAACTGCTGCTTTACGACAGAGTGAGGCCAATTACCGTAACCTGATTCAAACAGCGAATTCGATCATCCTTCGCACGGATAGGCAAGGACGAATTCGATACATGAATGACTATGGACTAAGCTTTTTTGGCTATGAGGAAGATCAGATTCTAGGGCGTACCCTACTGGAAACAATCGTTCCAGAAACCGAAACATCTGGACGCGATCTCAAGCAGTTTGTTCACAATCTGTTTCACAATCTTGAAGCTTCCTTGCCTCAAGCTTACTTGCAAACCGAGAATGAAAACCTTTGTCGAGATGGTAGACGGGTTTGGATTGCCTGGTCGAATCAAGTCATCTTCAATGAACAGGGAGAGGTCGTTGAAATCTTATCGGTGGGCAATGACACCACCCAACGCAGACAAGCAGAAGAGGCATTACAACGCAGTGAAGCTAAGTTCCGCAATATTTTTGAAAACTCACAGGTTGGCATCTTCCGCACCCGCCTCTCGGATGGATTACTTCTCGATGCCAATCAACGCTATGCCAATCTGCTTGGCTTTGATTCATCAGAGGAGATGATTGGGTTTGAACACGCCACAGACTACTATGTAAATCCCAGCGATCGCCAAAAATTCCTTGAGGTGCTGAAGCGGGATGGGGAAGTGCGAAGCTATGAAGCACAGGGGCGAAAACGAGATGGGACAGTGTTTTGGGGACTTTTCTCTGCTTATCTGAATGCAGACGATGACTACATTGAAGGGGTGATTGCGGATATTAGCGATCTCAAACAAACAGAAGCCGCTCTACAAACGAGTGAAGAACGACTACGCTTAGCATTAACCGCTTCAAATCAAGGACTCTACGATTTCGATTTAAAGACTGAAGAAAGAATTGTTAACCCGGAATACGCTTTAATGCTGGGCTACGATCCAGCAACATTCCACGAAACCATTCCTGAATGGATTGCTCGTTTGCATCCTGATGACAGAGAATCAGTTGTCGCAACCTACCGTGCTTGTATTACTGGAGAAATCCCCAACTTTCAAGTAGAGTATCGCCTTCGTACCCAGGATGGTCAGTGGAAATGGATTCGTTCTGTCGGCAAAATTGTTACCTGGAATGAATCCGGTGAACCCATCCGAGCGTTGGGAGTTGTTACGGATATCAACGATCGCAAGCAAGCAGAAGCAGCATTGCAAGCCTCTGAAGCAGAACTGCGGGCGCTCTTTTCAGCCATTCCCGATCCATTATTTGTATTCTCTGCTGAAGGGCGATTCCTTGAAATAATGGTACTGGAACGAAATCTGCTATGGCAACCCTTTGAGGAGATGATTGGTAAAACTATGCATCAACTCGGAAGGGAAGAAGCTGATGAGTTTCTAGGTTATATTCAGCAGGTACTGAGAACCCAACAAATCCTCACAGTCGAGTATGGTGCGTTTCTAAATGGACGAGAAATGTGGTTTTCGGCTCGCATTGCCCCAATCAGCCACGATCAGGTGATTTGGCTGGTGCGAGATATTACGGCGCAGAAGCAAGCAGAAGAAGCCTCAATTTTAGAAGAACGTAACCGTATGGCACGCGAAATTCACGATACACTCGCTCAGGCGTTTACAGGGATTCTGGCTCAGGTCGGTGCTGCAAAACAGGTGCTAACGGATGATGTAGAAGCAGCTCAGGCACACCTGGATCTGATCAAAGAATTGGCACGAACTGGACTGACTGAAGCACGGCGATCGGTCGTGGCGCTCCGTCCTCAGCTTTTGGAGGAGGGCAGTTTACAGAGCGCTCTCCATCGTCTCGTCGCTCAAATCAGGGCTGCTGCAACTGACACCACCTTATATTATGAGATTGAGGGTGCAGTGTATTCTCTACCCACTGAAGTCGAGAATAACTTACTACGGATTGGGCAGGAAGCATTAACTAATGCGATTAGATACGCCAATGCTGACGAAATTCGAGTGGAGCTAGTCTACGATCGCGACCAGTTTTGCTTGCGCGTGAGAGACAATGGACAGGGCTTTGGAGTTGGAAGTATTTCAGCCTCTGAGGGTTTTGGCTTACTTGGCATGAGCGAACGGGCAGAGCGCATCGGCGCACAACTAACGATTAGGAGTCAACCTGGACAAGGAACAGAAATTATTGTCACCGTCAACCCTTGAGTGAGCATTACAATGAGCCAAGCTACGACCATTCGGGTTCTGATTGCGGACGATCACGCCATTTTTCGGCAAGGATTAGCCACGATTATTAACCGTGACCCAGAGATGCAGGTGATTGCCCAAGCCGAAAATGGGGAACAAGCGATCGCCGCCTTTCGGGAACACCAACCAGATGTAACGCTAATGGATCTGCGAATGCCTGAAGTGGAAGGAGTTGCCGCCATTGGTGCAATTTGTGCTACTGCTAAATCTGCTCGGATTATTGTACTGACCACGTATGATAGTGACGAAGATATTTATCGGGGATTGCAGGCAGGCGCAAAAGGATACCTGTTGAAAGAAACTGAACCGGACGAGCTTCTGAATGCGATTCGTACCGTTCATCGGGGCCAGAAGTATATTCCGCCCGATGTGGGAGCAAAGTTGGTACAGCGCCTCAGCAATCCAGAACTGAGTGAAAGAGAACTAGAAGTACTCCGCTCACTGGCGCAGGGAATGAGTAATGCCGAGATTGCGGCGGCTTTGAGTATCGGTGAAGGCACTGTTAAATCCCATGTCAATCGGATTTTGAATAAGTTGGATGTAAGCGATCGCACCCAAGCTGTGATTGTTGCCGTTAAGCGCGGCATTGTAAGTTTGTAGGATGTACTTGCAATTGATTCCCAACAGCCTCAGAATTTCACTGATCTGATGAACCGCGAAGCGCAACGAGTCGCCAGTCCAGGGACTAAATTTGTTGCAGTTACTGCTCCTTCGGACCCAAATACATTGGCACTCGCACCACCCTTGCCATCGCTAGCCATGCTGTGGTCGATGGATAACTAGCCAATCTTCGCTCAAGCTGTCCGTAACCGTTCAATGTCTCGAATGGGCGGCGCACCGAACAGGCGCGAATATTCCCGGCTAAACTGTGACGGACTTTCATACCCCACCTGGTAGGCAGTAGAGGTCGCATCGAAATCCTCAGCGAGCATCAGACGACGCGCTTCTAACAGTCTTAACTGCTTCTGATACTGAAGCGGACTCATCGAAGTGACTTGCTTGAAATGCTGATGGAACGACGAAGTAGACATCCCGATCTGACTCGCTAAATCCTCGATCCGCATCGGCTTGGTAAAATCAGATTTGATTTGTTGAATCGCTAAAGCAATTCGCTGCATATTACTGCCGGATGTGGCAATTTGACGCACGGCTTCCCCTTGTTCACCCAACAGCAGATGGTAATAGAGTTCACGAATCATTAACGGTGCCAGCATGGAGATGTGTTGCGGAGTGTCTAAGAGCTTGACGAGGCGAAGGGCACACTCCATCAACGCTGGATCGACGTTGCTAACCGATATACCTCGAATAGAGTTTTCTGGCTTTGCCGAACTGGAACCCATTTGGGCAACCATCTCACACAATTGCATCAAGTCTAAGTTCAGCTTCAGCCCTAAATACGGCTTGTCAGGTGTCGCCTCAGTCACAAAGCCACTCAGCGGTAAATCAACGGAAACGACGAGATACTGCATTGCACCATACTGATATGTCTCCTCACCCAGAAATGCTTTTTTCTGACCTTGAACGACGATCGCCAGGATGGGTTCATACACGCTATGAGGTGCGGTAGATACTGTATCTGAGCGCGCAAAGTCTAATTGCTCGATCGCCGTGGGTTGGATAATGTTGCCGCTGGATTTGGTATGCCGCACGATCCGTGTGGCGATTTCTTGGCGGTGATCCGCGATTATGTCAGGGCGAGAGATTGCGACTGTCATAGCAGAGACTCGACTAACTCAATACCTTACAGTTGACATTATAGAATCTCTGCAAACGATCGCTCTGGAGAATTAGGCAATCATCGGATAGGTTTGGGCATTTCAAGAACAGCTTTTCCAACCTATGCTGAACTTACACGAATAGACAAGATGAGGATCAGGCAATGATGCAAGAAGGCAAAAATCGCCTGAGTGACCGGAATGATTAATGAGCAGGAGAACCTTATGTATGTAGTTTTTGGAGCGACGGGACAGACAGGTTCAGCAGTGGCTAACGCTTTGCTTGAGAGAAATTTTCCAGTGCGCGTTGTCTTGCGCTCTGATAAAGCTGCCAGTACATGGCGAGAGAAAGGTGCAGACGTAGCGGTTGCCGAAGTCACTGATGTCGAAGCGATGACCGCCGCGATGCGTGAAGCGGATGCCGTCTATGTGATGAACCCACCTGCTTACAACGTCAGCGATATGTTTGCGCTGGCAGAACAGATCGGCGAGTGTTATGTTGAAGCCCTTACAAACGCTGATGCACGGAAGGTCGTGTTACTGTCTTCGGTTGGTTCACAGCACGCTTCCGGTACGGGCAACATTTTGACGACCCATATTTTAGAGCGCATGTTGGGCAACTTGGCAGTTCCCGTCACAGTTCTGCGAGCGGCATCGTTTATGGAGAATTGGGGGAGTGCCGCCGTGATCGCTGCCGAACAAGGGGTACTGCCCAGTTTTTTTGCTCCACTCGATCGTCGGCTGCCTATGGTTTCGACCGAAGACATCGGGCGCACTGCGGCTGAAGCCATGATTGAAGACTGGAAAGGTCAGCGCATCATCGAACTGCATGGTCCGATCGACTACTCACCAAACGATGTCGCTGCTGCTTTTGCCGCTGTGCTTAACCGTAATGTACAGGCAATTGCTGTTCCCGAAAGCGACTGGCAAGCAACGATTTCCAGCTTTGGCTTTTCACCTGAAGCCGTCAACAGCTACAGCGAGATGATGCGCGGTTTCAACTCTGGTCATATCGTCTTTGAAAGTAGCCCAGAGATAGAAACGCGCACCGGACAAACTGCAATAGAAGCTGCTGTTGATAGATTGACTGGAAGCAAATCCAAGTAAAAATTAGCTTGAGGAGATTGAAATAGTGCGTTATTTAAGTCAAATTTTCACGGGAGCAGGACTGATTGGGCTGTTGGCTATTCCGGTGATGATGCAAGCTCGCGCGAAGGCAGAGATTCAATCGAATGTGACTGCGTTTGGGTCAAGTGATTACCCGACAGTATTGAATCAACAGTCCTTCCTGGTTCAGCCTTCAGCGATCGCAGACTTGTCCCAAGCAACTCCGTCTAATCCAGCAGATGCACAAGCAACTCAGATGATCGAGCAACGCAACAAAGCAACTGTCCAGCAGTCTTTCGACCAATGGCGCAACGGAACTGGCAGTGCATTTGATCTGCTTGCCCCGGATGTAACCTGGACAATTACTGGGACGGGTGCAACTGCGGGCACATATCGCAGCCGACAAACATTACTCGATCAAGTCGTTAGCCCGACCAGTGCCCGATTATCAACTCCAATCGTCCCGACTGTACGCGGCATCTGGGCGGATGGCGATATGGTGATCGTGCTGTGGGACGGGGAGGCGACCGCCAGAGACGGCAGAGCGTATCGGAACACCTACACGTGGTATTTCCGCATGAAAGACGACCAAGTAATCGAAGCGATCGCCTTCCTAGATATGAGCAAGTTTACAGAATTGTGGACAAGGGTTTCACCTTCATGACCCAGGAAATGGAAATCAATATTTAGTTCACAGCACTCAACTCGAACAGAAAGGAAAACAACGATGTTAAACATTGAGAACAAAGTCATTGCGATCACTGGAGCCAGTAGCGGGATTGGCGAAGCCACAGCTAAGTTACTCGCTCGAAACGGTGCAAAGGTGCTTTTGGGCGCACGGCGCACCGAAAAGCTCGAAAAAATTGTTGAGGAGATCCACACCTCAGGTGGTACAGCAGAATTCAAAGCCGTAGATGTCACCGATCGAGAAGATGTGAAAGCGTTCATTGGGTTTGCAAAAGACAAGTTCGATCGCGTCGATGTCATCTTTAACAACGCAGGCGTGATGCCGCTCTCCCCGATGAATGCCTTGAAAGTCGAGGAATGGGACAACATGATTAACGTGAATATCAACGGGGTGTTGAATGGCATTGCAGCAGCTTTGCCGATTATGGAAGCGCAAGGTAACGGACAAATCATCAATACTGCGTCGATTGGTGCCCATGTGGTAGTACCCACTAGCGCAGTTTACAGCGCTACCAAGTACGCAGTTTGGGCAATCTCCGAAGGACTCCGGCAGGAGTCGAAAATGATTCGCGTCACCGTCATCTCTCCCGGTGTGGTTGAAACCGAACTCGGCTCTGATATCACGGACGAGCCAACAAAAGGCTTCTTGAAAGACCTTCGCAAAGATGCACTCAACCCAGATATGATCGCCAGCGCTGTCCTGTATGCCGTATCCCAGCCGGATGATGTCGATGTCAACGAAGTGATTGTTCGACCGATCCGTCAGATGATGTAGGCAACAGCTCTTGATCACGTCAGACGGATAGGATTGACCATACAATTAAGCGTTAAATCTAACTTAAGTTAGAGCCTACCTTCTATCTTAAGAAGGAGCGGCTGCTCCATCAAATTACAGCCTAAAAATGTTAACTCACTGTAGACGACAACTAAAACCCAATTGCTTATATTGAATTCATGTGGATTGAGCAAGTGAATCGCAAGGTTCCATGCTTGATACAGATGTAGAAAGATGATCGACGACCATAGTTCCAGTTCTTTAGTTGTGCCAGCTTCAACCCAAGATCACAGTCAAGGTGTGCTAAGTGCCGCCGTGGTATTAGTGATGTATGGGGATTATCAATGTCCTAGAAGTGCAGCCGTTTACAAACTGATTAAAATCATTCGGCAAGAGCTTACGGTTTCTTTTGGAGAGGATTATTTATGTTTTATCTTCCGCCATTTTCCACAGATCCAGATTCATCCCCAGGCACAACGGGCAGCCCAAGTAGCCCAAGCAGCCGCCGCCCAAGCAAAGTTTTGGTTAATGAGCGATACTTTATTTGACCATCAACAAAGGTTGGAGAACGGTTATCTTGTCGAGTACGCCAATGATTTAGGGCTTGACATTCCTCAATTTCTCAAAGAGTTGTCTAAACAAGTGTATGTCGATCGCATCAATGAAGATATCGAAGGCGGAATACAGAGTGGAGTGACGACTACCCCAGCCCTGTTTATCAATGGAATTCGTTACACCGAGCGCTGGAACACGACGGAGTTGATGGCTGCCATGATTGCTGCAAGTTATTAAGCTCCCCGATCTTTGCTCTCAATTCATATCTGACTTGCCTGTAAGTGCTGTAAGCCATCTAATTTTGATGGCTAGATTTTGCCTGTTTCACTGAACAAATTTGCCGCTTTTTGAACCATGCCAACAACTGAATTCCTGCGTATTGATTTAGTGAATTACAAATCGGTATTTCATTGAGGATAGTTCTATGACGCATTCACTAGTACAAGGCAAGAATAATTCTGGGCATGAAGGTACACCTCAGACTGCTTCTCTTCGCGACTCCTCAGTTAATCATGCCCTGATTGCGATCGCGCAAGAAGTCACTGAGTTGCTGAGACAAACTTACCCGATACAAACTGACGAAATTGAAACAGGAGAAACAGAATGATACTGCAAGATAAAGTGGCGTTAGTCACTGGCGGAACTTCAGGAATTGGTCGTGTAATCGCGTTAGCGTACCCCTACGGGGAAGCAAGCTACGCGTAGCGTTCCGTAAAGCCTGCGGCATAGCTACGCTTAGGGCGCAGCCTCTCGTAGAGAAGGAAAGCTTAACGTTCGCGTAGCGTCTCGCAGAGAAGTTATCGCATTTGGTGCTGCTGGAGCAAAGGTAGTATTCTCAGGCAGACGCGATGCAGAAGGTGAAAAAACTGCCAAACTGATTCGTGAAACAGGCGCTGAATGCTTATACGTCCATTGAAACAAGTTCACTAACATCACAAAAATCTGACAAATCATTTTAAGAATCTGAAAGCAGTCAAGCATTGGAACTCAAGACACTTTAGATAGATAGAACCAGGAGTATTTAATCATGGTCAAAGAGCAAACTGTAGACGGACAAGCTTCTTTACAAGCAACTACCAATTTGACACTAGCCCAGGAGTCTTTGCAAGAACTTTGGGATGAGCATCTGCGGCACGAGTTTGACGCTCACAACACTGAAGATGCTCTCGCCACGATGGTTGAGGATGCTTACGTTAACGGCATTCCGGTAATGATTGGGGGAGTAGGGAAACCAGCACTGCGCGAGTTTTATTCCAAATACTTCATTCCACAGATACCGTCGGACATGGAGCTGACTCCGGTCTCGCGCACAATTGGGACCAATCAACTCGTCGATGAAATGGTGGCTAAGTTCACTCATACCATTCAGATGGACTGGATGCTACCCGGCATTGCTCCGACTCTTAAACGGGTTGAAGTGGCATTGGTAGCAATTGTTCAGTTTCGTGACGACAAGCTAGCCCACGAACATCTCTACTGGGATCAGGCGAGTGTATTGGTTCAACTCGGCATGCTCGATCCGGGTACACTGCCCGTTGTAGGGGTTGACAGTGCGCGCAAGGTACTTGATCCGAGCTTGCCCTCAAACGCACTGATCGATCGCGACTAAATGTAGGAGCCAGCAAATATCAATGCCTAAACCCGCCATTTTGCAATCAGGATCGTACTCATCCTGGTTGTAGGAGGTGCTTCTTATTGCTGGCCCCTACACGTATTGCTCATTGAGTTTTTGACAAAGTGACACAGCCATTCACAACAAGAGGTAACTATCATGATGCTGAAAGACAAGGTTGCTTTGGTGACTGGCGGAACATCGGGCATCGGTCGAGCAACCGCGTTAGCGAAGCTTAACGAAGTTATCGCTTATGCCAAACAACAGGCAAAGGTGGTGGTAGTGGGTCGTCGAATAGATGAAGGTGAAGAAACGGTTCGATTGATTCAGGAAGCTGGCGGAGAGGCGTTTTTTGTGCAATCAGATGTCACGAAAGAAGCCGATGTTAAAGCAATGGTTGATAAAGCGGTTGGCGTTTTTGGTCGGTTAGATATTGCCTTTAATAATGCAGGAATGGTCGGCGAAAATCCTTCATTGATTGAGCAAACAGAAGCGGAATACGATCGCATTATGAACGTCAATGTCAAAGGCGTTTGGTTGTCGATGAAATATGAAATTGCTCAGATGTTGAAACAGGGAAGTGGTGCAATCGTCAATACATCATCTGGGGCTGGAGTCGTTGCACTTCCTGGCGTACCCCTCTACACCGCGAGTAAACATGCAGTAGTAGGTTTAACAAAAGCCGCCGCGCTCCAATATGCCAAAGCGGGTATTCGCATTAATGCCGTTGCACCAGGGTCAATCGAAACAGATATGTTTGAAGCAGCTACAGGTGGGCAGGATGAGGTCAAAGCTTATATAACAGGACTTCACCCGATCGGACGAATTGGAACACCGCTTGAAGTTGCAAATGCAGTTCTGTTTTTATCATCTGACATAGCATCGTTCATAACAGGTGAAATGTTGATGGTAGATGGTGGGTTTGTAGCGCAGTAGTCGAACGACAGTGCGAGATAACAACACTTGCAGGCAAAGTTGCACTGGTAACGGGCGGTTCTCGCGGTTTAGGAGCGGCGATCGTAGGGTATGCGAAAGGTGTCCAAGATTCCAAATCTGAGTGTCGAAGTTCAGTCGGAAGAAAATCAAAAAAGAGAATTGTACGATGAAAATACGCTACGGGTTTCGACAGGCCGGCGATGTCGAAGTGTTCTACCGCGAGGCGGGGTCAAGCAATGCGCCAGTGATACTGCTGTTGCACGGCTTTCCGACCGCTAGCCACATGTTCCGCAACCTGATCCCTCTGCTTGCCGATCGCTTTCGGCTCGTCGCGCCGGATCTGCCTGGTTTCGGACAGACTAAGGCACCGCCACGCGGGATGTTCGACTATACGTTCGACCACCTTGCCGACGTAATCGAGGGCTTCGTCGATGCTTTGTCGCTCGATCAATACGTACTCTACATCTTCGACTACGGTGCGCCAGTAGGTCTGCGTCTGGCAATGCGCCATCCTGAACGGATATCTGCGATTATCTCGCAGAACGGCAACGCCTACCTTGAGGGTTTCAGTGATGAATGGGGATCGTGGGAGACCTATTGGCGCGAACCGAGCGCAGCGAATCGGGAAGCCTGCCGCTCCTCGCTCACGCCAGACACAATCCGGAATTGGCAGTACGGTATCGGAGCCGATCCAAACCTTTTGTCGCCCGACGGCTACGAACTCGACATCGCCTACATGGGGCGAGTGGGCGCGGAGGAGATCCAGCTCGATCTGATCCTCGATTACCGCAGCAACGTCGCGCTCTATCCAGCCTTCCAGTCCTACTTTCGTGAGTACCGTCCGCCGCTTCTCGCCGTCTGGGGTCGTCATGATCCGGCGTTTCTGCCCGCTGGTGCTGCCGCTTATCAGCGAGATCTCCCGGATGCAAAGATTCATCTGCTCGATGCCGGACATTTCGCGTTGGAGACCCATGCGGAGGAGGTAGCAACGTTGATCCGCGCGTTCCTCGACAGCACGATCGGTTCCACGCTGCGTCTTGAAAGGGAGAACTTACCTACGCTGAGTGGTATCAAAATTCCGTCACTGTTTATTCTAAATCAAGGAGAGTTGGCACAGATGGAATCTATGAAAGCAGCCGTATTAACTGCGTTTGGTGATGCTGAAAAGTTTGAGATTCAAACTGTTCCCATACCAACACTGAAGGCGAATCAGGTGTTAGTCAGAGTTTGTGCAACCTCGATTAACCCTGTCGATTACCAAACTCGTCGTGGTGATTACAAGGAACTGGTTCAACTACCTGCCATCCTTGGAGTCGATGTTTCAGGGGTGATTGAGGCAATTGGCGAAGCTGTGACTGATTTCAAGGTGGGAGACAACGTATATTACTCGCCGCAAATTTTTGGAGAATTTGGTAGCTACGCTCAGTATCATGTGGCTGATGCAGCGATTGTTGCATTGAAGCCTGCAAATCTATCGCACATTGAAGCAGCTTCTTTTCCGCTTGCAGGCGGAACTGCTTGGGATTGTCTAGTGACTAGGGGCAATCTACAAGTTGGTGAAACAGTTCTCATCCATGCGGGTGCGGGTGGAGTGGGTTCGATCGCAGTTCAACTCGCCAAAGCGATCGGGGCATACGTTTTTGCGACGTGTAGTTCTAGAAACCGAGATTTCGTGACAGAACTGGGCGCAGATCGAGTGATTGATTACAAAAATGAAGATTACGTAGAAGTCATTCGTCAAGAAACAAATGGACTGGGTGTGGATTTAGTTCTAGATACGATCGGCAAAGAAACAATTCAGCGTAGTTTAGAAATCATTCGTCCCTTTGGTAGGCTTACAAGCATTGTAGACATTGCAATACCGCAATCGCTTCTTGAAGCATGGGGTAAGAATCTGACGATTCATTTTGTTTTTTCACCCCAGTACCGAGCAAAATTAGAGGCTTTGACAAAACTCATCGAGCGTCATCAGCTTCGTCCAGTGATTGATTCAGTATTTTCTTGGGATCAGGTCGTTCTGGCACATCAGCGTCTAGAGCAGGGAGGAACACGGGGCAAAATTGTGCTGAAGTTTACAGAAGATTAGACCAGCTTTACAGCGTTAATAATTGCTAAACGGATCGGAGTTTGATTGTGTGCTGAAGGTCAATGTTGATTGGAATAGGAGAAACATTGGGAATTGGTAGAGCAACAGCGTTAGCGTACCCCTACGGGGAAGCAAGCTACGCGCAGCGTTCCGTAAAGCCTGCGGCATAGCTACGCTTAGGGCGCAGCCTCTCGTAGAGAAGGAAAGCTTAACGAAGTTATCGCTTAAAGCATCCAATTGAACAGAGGAGAGATTCAAATGTCAGCCAAAAATAAAGCAATCTTAGAGGTGGCAAACGCGGCGATCGCGCTCGGGCAACAATGAAGGATTCTCGTTGTTCTGAAGCGATGGTAGGCAATGGATGCTTGCCCTATCTGAAGTCTGCTGCTTAACGCAGCATTGTTAAGACGGTGATTGTGATGCAACAGACAAAAACACATCATCAATTTACAACGGAGAAACCTCTCATGCCTTACATTACCGTTGGTCAAGAAAACTCTGCAACCATCGATCTCTACTACGAAGATTTGGGGACAGGGCAACCGATTGTTCTGATTCATGGATTTCCACTGAATGGACATTCCTGGGAGAAGCAGGTTTTTGCTGAATGCAGGATATCGAGTAATTACCTACGATCGCCGAGGATTTGGTGATTCTAGTCAACCCTCATTTGATTATGACTACGATACCTTAGTGATTTCACCCCCGTTGCCGGACTCTCGGTCTATGCATTGACTAAAGGAGTGATCGCCAGTTTCACCCATGGACTCGCCCGCGATCTCAAAGACCGCCAGATTCGAGTGAATGCAGTCAGCCCTGGTGTCGGTAAATCACCTGCATAAGTCAGAATGTTGTTTTGTACAGGAGTCGAAGCCATGTCACAACAGCTCAAAACAATCACGGATCGTCAGTGCCAAAATGCCCCTGCACAATATAGTGATTTAAAAGCTCTTTTTTTAAATTGCACACTCAATAAAACGCCAGTGTTATCCCATACACAGGGAGTTATCAATATTGCCAAAGCTATTTTCGAGGCTAATGGGGTAACCACTCAAGTCATTCGACCGGTAGATTATGAGATAGCGGCGGGGCTAGGGTTAGATATGTCACAAACCGATGAGTGGCAGACAGATGAATGGCCCCAAATCCAGAAAGAAATTGATGCAACTGACATCTTAGTGCTGTGTACTTCAGTATGGCTGGGTGAAAAAAGTTCTGTTTGTAGTCGAGTTTTAGAGCGAATGTATGGATATACTCATCTTTTGAATGAGAAAGGTCAGTACAGAGATTATGGGAAGGTTGGGGCAACCCTCATTACCGGGAATGAAGATGGTGTGAAACATTGTGCGATGAATATTTTGTTTTCCCTATCGCACATTGGCTATACGATCCCTCCCCAAGCGGATGCAGGCTGGCTAGGCGAAGTAGGCCCTGGGCCTTCCTATTTAGATCCAGGGTCTGGAGGGCCGGAGAACGAATTTACCAATCGCAATACCACCTTTTTAGCTTGGAACTGTATGCATATCGCCAGACTACTCAAAGATAATGGAGGAATTCCTCCTCACGGGAACCAACCTGACGTTTGGGATGCAGGTTGTAAGACAGACTTCAAAAATCCTGAGCATAAACGCTAGCAGGGATAGTTTTCTAAGGCACAAAATTTTTCAACATACCCTATAAAGATCTCGATCTAACCTTTATTGGTTAGTGACCTGCCGGATTCCTGTCCTGTGAAAAAACTCTGTGATTCACCCCGTTGAGTCAGGCTCAAATGATACACATACTTGTCTAGTTCTAAAGAGGCAATTCTATGACTGTCCCCACTCAAACGTCTCGAACCGTTGCCGGAGTAATTAACAGCGTTGAAACACTCGAAGGGGCTGGATTTCTTGTCCGTCGGCCCTTTCCCAAAAGTAGCTTCTCTGAATTTGACCCGTTTCTCCTCCTCGACGAGTTGGGGCCGATTAATGTAAAGCCGGGACAAGCAAAAGGTGCACCCGATCATCCGCACCGGGGCTTTGAAACCGTCAGCTATGTCTTGGATGGATGGTTAGAACACAAAGATTCTGCGGGACACGCCGGGCTACTAAATCCGGGTGATGTCCAGTGGATGACAGCAGGTGCCGGGGTCGTGCATTCCGAGATGCCGGAGTCAATGTTTACCCAAACTGGTGGACGGCTCCACGGCATTCAACTATGGGTCAATCTGCCACAACGAGACAAAATGATGCCGCCCCGCTATCAGGAAATTCCAGCGGCTCACATTCCGGTAGCTCAAACCGAAGATAAGTCTGTGACGGTGCGGGTAATTGCGGGAGAAGCGTTAGGGGCAAAAGCCGTAATTCAGACGCGCACGCCGATAACTTACCTCCACTTCACACTGCAACCAGGGGCAACGATGATCCAGCCTGTACCCAAAGAGTACAACGCCTTTGTCTATGTACTGGAGGGGTCTGGGTTGTTTGGGACAGAGCCAGCGCCTGGTGATGATGGGCAGATGGTGCTCTTTTCTCAAGATGGAGAAGATGTGGTGATCTCCAACCCTGCTGATGCTCAGCGTCCTCTAGATCTTCTGCTGATTGCAGGTGTACCCCTTAACGAACCAGTCGTGCGCTACGGGCCATTTGTCATGAACACTGAAGCTGAAATTACCCAGGCGATCGACGACTACCAGGCAGGAAGGATGGGACGGATTCATGCTTAACCCATCTCAATATCAAATGAGTCAACATCAACGCTTGAGTCAGTTACGAATCAAACTACTACATCTGCACAAGCTTTTACTAGAGACTGAGCGTCTTACCTATGAGCAAGTTCGAGGGCACGTTTCTGGAGGTGAATTGCTACAACTGGCGATCGGTCATGAGCAGTTTGCCTGGTTGCATCGACTCTCAGAATTGATTATCCAAATCGATGAGTTGCTTCATGCCGATGAATCTGTTACACCAGAGGCAATTGAAGCGATTGACAGTGACATTCGGACACTGCTCAGCCCCGATGAATCGGGCGATGAGTTTGCCATGAAGTATAACACGGCGCTTCAACGCCACCCCGATGTCGTGTTAGCTCATGCAGATGTCATGATGTTGCTGCCCTCTGACAGTATTTAACCCGCTTAACCACAGTCTGGAATTGCTTCGGGAACAGCTTTTGAGGATCTGCCGGAAGATTGGTTATGTCCAGTCTGTGGCGCGAAGAATGTAAAAAAACTGTGTGATTCACCCCGTTGAGTCAGACTCACACGCTAGGGCGTGTCTGAAAAGTAAACATTGAATGGAGACTTATAGCGATGTCTAAAAATCCAAAAATCGGACTGGAAGGACTGCTTCGTCCAGAAGATAGCATCCTGGTACTGATTGACCACCAGCCTTACCAGTTCACCAACCTGAACAGCCATGAACCTACGATGATCATTAACAATGTGATTGGTCTTGCTAAATCGGCAAAGTTATTTAACGTACCCACAATCCTGACCACAGTCATTGAAGAAAGAGGGGGTTACATCATCAAGGGACTACAGGATGTTTTTCCCGATCAAAAACCGATCAACCGCACTTTCATCAATACTTGGGAAGATCCAAACGTTACAGATGTAGTAAAGAAAAGTGGCCGCAAACAACTTATACTTGCTGCACTTTACACCGAGATCTGTCTCGCAATGCCAGCAATCCAGGCGCTGGGTGAGGGTTACGAAGTATTCATCGTTACCGATGCTTCGGGCGGTGTTACTGCGGAAGCTCATGATATGGCGGTTCGCCGGATGGTTCAGGCGGGTGCAGTTCCAATCAACTGGATGGCTGTACTTGCTGAATGGCAACGTGACTGGGCGCGCACAGAAACAACTGTGGGTGTATCAGATATTACTCTTGAGCATGGCGGTGCTAGTGCAGTTGCCCTTGCATGGGAACTTCAGCTCCTTGCAACAACCCCTCCAGCGATCGCAGCAGGCGATCAATTACATTCATGCTCATCTGAATCGTGATTTATCCTTAGCCGAACTGGCAAGTGTAGTTAACATCAGCCCGACTTAGTGTGCAAGTTTGTTTAAGCGAACGATGGGGATTTCGCCCCATCAGTACGTAATTCAACGGCGCGTGGAACAGGCAAATTTCTCCTCCAAAATTTACAGATTTTGAACTTGCTCCGATTGTGTAATTGCAAGCCTAAACTTATGCTGATCCAAAAACTAAACGACTGTGAAGAAATTATCGCTGGAGATGGAACTGTTCTGCGCGAACTGCTTCATCCTGACAAACAAGACATCAACTTGCGTTACAGTTTGGCGTATGCGATCTTGCCTGTTGGCGAAACTTCGATTCCCCATTCTCTAAAGACTTCTGAGGTTTATTACATCATTAGCGGTGTTGGAGAAATGTTGATCGACAGTGAAGTTTGTCGCGTTGAACCAGGTGATGCGGTTTACATTCCTCCAAATGCCATCCAGTTCCTTCACAACTACGGCGACGAACCCCTTGTTTTCGTTTGTCTAGTTGATCCAGCTTGGCGCAAAGAAGACGAAACGATTTATGCACCAGTCTGATTCATGCAAATCTCACTGCTAGGGATGATTGATCACGATCTTAGGAAACAAAGCATTAGTGCAAAAGACCGTTGTAACCTACGAACGACTCGATTGTGCTTTCAACAATGTAGGCAATGAGGAACTCTTGAAACCCCTGCATGAACAATCGATCGAGGAGTTTGACAAACTCATGGAGATCAACGTCCGGGGACTGTTTCTGTGCATGGGATATGAAATTCAGCAGATGTTATCTCAAGAATCGGGCGTAATTGTTAACAACTCCTCACTTGCAGGTTTGTTTGGACTGCCAGGAGGCTCTCCTTACAGCGCGAGTAAACATACCGTTATGGGACTAACGCGATAGCGAAGTGCTGCTGCGTTTGCGTTCGCCCTTGGCGTTGCCGCAGGCTAGCATTAGCGAGTCTTGTCTACGACACGCTACGCGAACGAGCGTCAGCGAAGATCGGCAGCAGTGGATTATGCTAAGCAGGGCATCCGGATTAACGCGGTGAATCCTGGAAACATTGCAACTGAGGGTCTTAATCGTGTCTTTGAAAAATTGGGCGTGACGGCTGATGCTGTTACAGCTATGGTGCTGATGGGTCGCATTGCTCAGGCAGAAGAAGTCGCTCAAGTTGTTGTTTTCCTTTGCTCTGATGCTGCCAGTTACATCACGATCGATGGCGGATACACAGCAAACTGACCCATTTCAAGAGAGAACAGACGAGCTTGATTTTCAGATCACATCTACAAGGAAGGATTCTATGTCAACTTTTGTCTTAGTTCATGGCTCCTGGCATGATGGTTCTGCTTGGCAGGCAGTCATTGATCAACTAGAAGCAAAGGGACATCATGCTTTTGCGCCCACGATCGCTGGACATGGCAAAGGCGTGAACAAAAACGTCAACCATGCTCAATGCACGCAATCAATCGTCGATTACATTGTGAGTAAAGACTTAAACGATATCGTTCTAGTCGGACATAGTTTCAGTGGGACAATTATTGCCAAAGTTGCTGAAGCAATCAGCGATGGCTTCGCCGGCCAAAGGCAACGCATTCGACAACTCATCTTCTTCAATGCCTTTGTCCTCAATGATGGTGAAAGCCTTAACGATAACACCCCACCGCACTCTCAAGCGTTATCCGATCAGCTAGCGAGACAATCGGGCGATCATACGGTGATGCTACCTTTTGAGATTTGGCGAGAAGCGTTTATCAACGACGCTGACCTCGAACTAGCTCGATCCAGTTACGCACAATTATCGCCCCAACCGTATCAACCGTGGCTTGACAAGTTAGACCTGAAGCAGTTTTACTCGCTGCCCATCCCCAAAAGCTACCTCTACTGTACCGAAGACAACGTCCTTCCTCAAGGCGATTGGGGTTGGCATCCCAGAATGTCTAGCCGCTTGGGACTATTTCGGCTTGTACAAATGCCCGGTAGTCACGAGGTCATGTTTTCTAACCCGGT
This sequence comes from Anabaena sp. UHCC 0399, assembly GCF_034931465.1. Lineage (NCBI taxonomy): Bacteria > Bacillati > Cyanobacteriota > Cyanophyceae > Nostocales > Nostocaceae > Anabaena > Anabaena sp. UHCC 0399. The sequence goes on from NZ_JAYGGZ010000036.1 coordinate 34,236, forward strand.
TAGTTTAGCAGAAAAGATGATTGTGGCAGGACGTGACTAGCAGCAGAATTTGCGATCGCCAACCCACTAATGTCGCCATCATTCAACAAACAATGACCTGAAAAGGAGAAATCATGACAACTACATACCATCACAGTGCTGCTTTTGATTATATTGTGATTGGTGCCGGTTCAGCAGGCTGCGTTGTTGCCAACCGTCTTACAGAAGACCCTAATACTAAAGTATTGCTGCTCGAAGCGGGTGGTCCTGATACCAAGCCAGAATTTCAAGTTCCCTCATTGTGGCCTACTACACTCTTAGGCTCGGAAGTGGACTGGGCATACTTAACTGAAGAGGAACCTTACTTAAATAACCGCAAAATTTTATCTTCACGCGGTAAAGTCTTGGGCGGCAGCAGTTCGATTAATGGCATGATTTATATACGAGGCAATGAACGTGACTACAATAGCTGGCAAGCATTAGGTAATATTGGTTGGAGTTATCAGGATGTCTTGGCTTACTTCAAGAAATCGGAAAACCAGCAGCGAGGAGCATCGTTATTTCACGGGGTTGATGGACCACTTAGCATCACAGATCCACTCTCTCCTGCAAAAGTGTCGCAACGCTTTGTGGAAGCCGCGATCGCACAGGGCTATGAGCAAAATCCCGACTTTAATGGCGTACAGCAGGAAGGTGCAGGACTTTACCAAGTGACCGTGAAAGATGGCAAGCGCCAAAGTACAGCAGTGGCATTTCTGCGTCCGATTAAAGATCGCCCCAACTTGACCATTCAAACAGGAGCATTGGTGACTCGTTTACTCTTTGAGGGAAAGCGTGCAGTAGGGGTAGTGTATGTTCAAAACGGAACGGAGTATCAAATCAGGGTCAACTCCGAGGTGATTTTGAGTGCTGGTGCCTTCGATTCTCCTAAACTGCTCATGCTTTCTGGAATTGGACCAGCAGAACATCTGCGAGCTTCCGGCATTCCTGTAGTTGTTGATTTGCCGGGTGTCGGGCAGAATCTTCAAGATCACCCACTTGCTGTTATTGCCTACCAGTCTACTCAGGACGTGCCCCTTGCGCCAAGTAGTAATGGGGGAGAGGCTGGGTTATTTCTGCATACCAACAATGATTTAGATGCAGCGCCTAATTTGCAATTTACAATTGTTCCAATTTTATATGTCGATCCTGCCTATGCACGTGAAGGTCCGGGATTCACCTTTTCCTTTTACATCACCCGTCCTGAAAGTCGTGGTAGCGTAAGACTACGTTCCTCCTCCCCCTTCGACCCACCGTTAATTCAGGTCAACTATCTTCAGAAAGAATCTGATATGCAACTGATGGTTGAAGGACTTAAAATTTTGCGTCAAATTGTGTACTCCGATGCGTTTAATGAGTTCCGGGGCGAGGAAATTGCTCCAGGGAGTTCTGTGCATAGCGACAAAGCAATCGAAGATTATATTCGGCAAACGTGCGGTACAGCGTGGCATCCTGTTGGGACGTGCAAAATGGGTATTGATCAAATGGCGGTTGTCGATCCTCAACTCAAGGTACGGGGGATTGAAGGGTTACGAGTTGTTGATGCATCGATTATGCCAACTATGATCACAGGAAACACAAATGCACCAGCAATTATGATTGGAGAAAAGGCTGCCGATTTGATAAAAGTTGGAACAAAATTGCCTCAATGATGGTGAAAGCCTCAGAGATAGCCTTCCGCCGCATTATCAAGCGTTATTTGACTCCCTAGCTAGAGAATCGGACGATCATACGATGGTGATGCCGTTTGAGATGTGGCGAGAAGCATTTCTCAACGATGCTGACCTCGAAATGGCTCAATCCAGTTACGCACAATTATCGCCCCAAGCGTATCAATCATTGATTGATACGCTGGACTTGAAGCAGTTTTACTCGCTATCGATTCCTAGAAGTTACCTCTACTGTACAGAAGACACTGCCCTCGCTCCGTTAAAGCATCCAGTAGAACACCTTAATTGTCCTTTGAATCATAATTTGAGAAAAATTTTGATCCATAAATTAGAAAAGAGTTAACGAAAATTCAGGCTTTTGCGCCAATCACAAAATTTAACTTTGCATTCACACATGAGAGAGAGTTGAAATTCTGAAGCATAAATAAAGAATGAGTTGAAAAAACACAATTGGGCAAAACTTGCACAAAAAATCTCTAAAAAAATTGCTCACTTATAAACTTTCAATTCAAAATATGGTTCAAATACCCATGTTATGGTTCAAAACTGTTGTTTTAGTAGATATCTGAGTAAAAATCAAATATTTCATTGTCCAAGCGAACGCTCTTTTGTTGAGTGATCGCTAACCTCAAATCGTAGCTGAATAATAATGATAATCAAGTCAAAGTATTGATACAAACGTCGCTTTTATCAGTCTTTTTATGCTCTAAATGATAATCATTATTAGTAAAAAAACTCGAATATTAAAAGTGAACTATAAACTGGATACTCATTTCTGAAGCATATCATGAGTTAAAATCTCATTTTTTAGTTCAAATCACATTAATTTCCGGTTTCACATCAGCCTCAATCATTCTGTTCACCGTTGTCTTCTACCAGGGATACCAAAAAACTATGACTTGCGAACATCTCAACAATCTAACTGTGGAAAACCTGATTTCTAAAGCAGCCTATCCCGTATTTCGTTGTGAAGAGTGCATTAAAATAAATAGCCGCTGGGTACACCTGCGGATTTGCCAAACCTGTGGCAAAATGCTGTGCTGCGATTCTTCTAAGCATCAACACGCTCGTCGTCATTATGAAGCAACCAATCATGCAGTAGTTAGTTCGGCTGAATTGGGGGAGCAGTGGTTATGGTGTTTTGCAGATGAACAGGGAAAAGACTATTGATAGCGATTCTGATTTCATCTAGATTTCCTTCTCATTTCTTCAACATATTCTTCTCATGTGGGTGATTTTCATGGCTGTTTCTAATCAAAGTACTTCCATTGACAGCGTTTGGCCCAGTTTGCCCTTAGCAGCTTGGCAGGATACCTATGCAACTCTCCATTTATGGACGCAAGTCATCGGTAAAATCCGGTTGGCACTGGCACCTAAACTTAATCACTGGTGGCAATCTACTCTTTATGTCACACCGCGTGGACTAACAACTGCTTCAATCCCTTGCGGAACTCGTAACTTTCAAATTAGCTTTGATTTTCTCGACCATCAACTACAAATCGACACTAGCGACGGCATCGCTAAAAGAATTGCACTGGCTCCTCGCTCTGTGGCAGATTTTTACCAAATGGTGCTAACTACATTGAGCGACATCGGCATCGAAGTCCAAATCTGGACGATGCCGCAAGAAGTGTCAGAACCAATCCCGTTCGATCAGGACTATCAACACGCAGCTTATGATCCGGAATATGCACAACGGTTCTGGCGAATTCTTGTGCAAGTCGATCGGGTCATGACCTTATTCCGTTCCCAGTTTATTGGTAAATCCAGCCCTGTACATTTTTTTTGGGGCAGCTTTGATCTTGCTGTGACTCGTTTCTCTGGTCGTCGTGCGCCAGAACACCCAGGGGGAGTTCCCAATATGGCAGATTGGGTCACACGAGAAGCCTATTCACACGAAGTCAGTAGCTGCGGCTTTTGGCCAGGGGGTGGGTCAATTGTGGAGCCTGTTTTTTACGCTTACGCTTATCCTGCGCCGGAAGGGTTTCGAGATTACCCAATCCAACCCAGAGAAGCTTTTTACAGCTCACAAATGCAAGAGTTTATCCTACCCTATGAAGCCGTGAGACAAGCTGACGATCCAGATGCAATGCTCCTTGCCTTTTTCCAAAGCACCTATGAAGCAGCAGCCAATTTAGGACATTGGGATCGAGTTGCGCTGGAGCGTTCCCCAACCGTGTAAGGCTAACAAATTGCAAATTGCTGAAGCGGATGGACTAGCGACCTTGATACAAAGTTTGAGGCGATCTGCTGCCACTTAGAGATACTGAATAGATAGTGGATAACCGGACAACCGATTTGCAAACAGCAGTTATACAACGCGGTAAGCAAACAAGGAGCTTTCGTAATCAAAACTGGGGTCAAGTCCGAAATCAGCAGCGCGGTGTAAATCATTTGCAAAAGCTATCTCTTGCGAGGTATGTCATTTAGTGACAAAATGTCATTAAATGACAAATATGGCACGAAAGACGGCTATGGCGAGTGATGGTGACAGCAACGCGATGAGCAATCACAAATCAGGCGATCGCAAATCAGGGGGGATGAATGCACAACGGCAACAGCGGGTACGTCTGGAGATTTCGCGGGAGGCAGCGCGTTTGTTCTGGGAACACGGTGTTGCTGCCACGAGCGGCGAACAAATCGCAAGCGCGGTTGGAATCTCGGTGCGAACCCTCTGGCGGTACTTCCGCAACAAGGAAAGCTGTGCTGAGCCGGTCTTGGCGCAGGATGTCGAGGAGTGTGTGGCGGTGCTGCGCCGCTGGCCTCGGGAAGTCTCTCTTGAAGATCACCTCCTTGAATGGGCAACGAACCGAACCAAAGATGTCGAGCAGCAAGCCTACGACGAGGCTGTCATCAAGATGACCGTGCTGGCTGAAAAAGAGCCGGATCTTCGCGCCGCCTGGTTAATGACTCACGATCGAATTGAGCGAGAACTGGTCGAGATCATCGCGGATCGCCTGCGCCGCCCATCTGATGATATTGAGGTGCGGTTGCACGCGGCTGTCACCACCGCAGTTTTGCGCGTCATTAGCGAAGATGTCAGCACCGCCCTCATGTCGGGAGCCGATCCTGCCTCCATCGGCAACCCCATCAGGCATATAGCCCAAGCTGTGCGCGTAGCCACTGGCGGAGCCGTCGGTGATCCCGTTGATCCCTAAAAACAATCGCAACGGCAACTACAGCCCAATTCGAGCAGCCCGATTCGAGCAATACATACACGCACGAGCAAAGGAGACGAAGATGAGGATCAAAGCAATCACAGGACATCAGAAAATCGGAACGGAAGTGAAAGACACGACTTACGTGGAGGCTGCCGGGTGGGGGAAGTATCGGTGGTGGCGGTATGTTTTGGGACTGGTGATCATCCTCTTTGCGTGGTTGGTCGTCGGTAGTGGTGCCAGCGTACTCGTCGCGTTCGCGCTCGGCGGACAGGCAGACCCCTCAGTGCTCAGTCCCGTGGAATACTACCTGTTTGTCATGACGAGTTTCTTGTTCTTCTTCGTGGGAGTCCTTATCGCTGTCTCCCTCGTCCACCGCCGCCACCCCCGAACACTCGTCACGGTGCAGGAGCGGATAAACTGGCATCGGGTCGGTCATGGATTCGTGGCGTGGTTCGTGCCGTACTGCCTGATCGGTGGGCTGGGGCAGTATCTGTTTTACCCGGATACCTTCTCCTTTAACTCCGACCTCTTAACCCTCGCACTCTTCGTGCCGCTGGCACTGGTTCTTACCGCGATTCAGACGACCACTGAGGAGCTTTTCTTTCGCGGATACGTTGTGCAGGGTGCGAGCCTCATCTGGAGCAACCGCGTCTTTCTGGCGATCGTGCCAGCCGTGATATTCACCCTGCCGCACCTCCTTAACCCGGAGGTGTCCGCAGGCGGCTGGCTCACGGTCTTTTCCAACTACTTCTTCGTTCCGGGTCTGGTGTGGACTGTGGTCTCATTGATTGACGGCACCACCGAACTCGCCATCGGCGTACACTTCGCGAACAACATCGGCGGGGCACTCCTGTTCAACATCACTGGAAGTGCCTTGCCCTCACCCGCTCTGTTCACAATCAGCGAGTATCACGCGACCTACGGGGCACTAGCGGTGCTGGTTGCAGTACCCGTGTTTCTGGCGATCGCCTACAAGGTGTTCAAACGCGACGGGGTATCCAAACTCGTTTCCCAGAGCGATCGGAGTGGTCGTTGGTGACCCCGGCAAATCCCGAACCCATCAGCAACTGAAGTCAGCAACCCGATAAAAGGAGTCAATTATCATGCCTCGTGTTTCTTCAAATCACTTGCGGGAGTCGGGAAAGCCCCCTTCCGCGTCCTCGGCTTGGTCTAGCAAGACCTCCCGTCCGGGCTGGCCCGAGATTATCGTCGGACTCGTTGTCTATTTAATTGTAGGGTTCGGAGGCATCTCGCTGTTCAAGCAACTCAGTCTTGACCCCGTGGTCTACGGCCTGATCTTAACTGCATGGACTGGTGTCGCCACGCTGATCGCGTTCGCGGTGGCTGCGCGGCTGCGGATTCGTTCCCTGAGTGCCTTCGGCGTGCGTCGAACCTCCGGACGCTGGCTCCTGATCGGCGTCGGAGTAGGACTGGTTGCCTTCGTGCTCAAGAGTCTGGCGATCCTAGCCTGGGTTCAGATCACTGGGGACACGAACAATGTCCAGGATGTTTACGGAGATGGCGCTCGCGGCGGGTTACTGTCTCTGGTTTTGAGCACGGTGTTCATTGCCGTCTTCTCACCCCTTGGTGAGGAACTGCTCTACCGAGGCATCGTCACCAACGCGCTGCTGCGCTACGGCCCGTTTGTTGGGGTCGTGGGCAGCACTGTGATCTTCGCTCTCATGCATGGGATCAACAACATCTTTCCCGCTGCTGTGGTGGCTGGTCTCGCCACCGCCGAGGTCTTCCGCCGCAGCGGATCGATCTGGCCCGGCCTCGTCGTCCACTTCGTTTTCAACCTGCCCTCGTTCCTGTTGATGGTGTTGTTCACCAGCACGGGCTGATAGGAGGGATCGGAGTTTGATTTTGCGCCGAAGCTCATATTCGATACTTACAAGTTTGTTACCTGTGAGCGGAATGTAGAGCAATGTGCGCCTGAATCAGCAGATTAAACTAATTAAGGAGAATCACAGACATGACTATCACTCGACTAAAGCGCTCTCAAAGCCTCCAGTCGTTCAACTTCCAAACTAATCTCATGAAAAAGATAATTTTGCTAGCACTGGTGGGTACGGGATTCATAGTAAATATGCCCTTTATGGCACAGGCACTAGATTCAGAAAAAATTGGTCAGAACCTTGATCGAGAGCGGAATATGTCAATCGCTCAGTACAATCGCGACGATCGATATCGTCACGATCGATATCGTCACGATCGATATCGTCACGATCGATATCGTCACGATCGGTCTCCTTATCGAGTGTTTGTGGTTTATTACCGCAGCCGTGACAATCGGAGATGGATTTTTGTGAGTACTCACTACAATCGTCGCGATGCCGAACGTGCTGCCGACCGCTTGGAGCGGCGTGGTTATCGAACCCAAATTTTATGATAGAGGCGTTTCAAACCAAGAGAGAACAACCAGATTTGATTTTAGGAGAAACACAATGATACTTCAGGATAAGGTGGCGCTAGTCACCAGGTGGCAATCTTTATCTTGACATTGTGTCTACCCAGTATGCTGATGTCTCTGGAGATTAAATCAATGGCAGTTTTGAAACAATTTGGGATTCTATTTGTGTTGGGCATTGCGGGAATTGTGATGCTTACGATTACGTCGGTTCCATTAATTGAGCAACGGTTAGCGAAACTGTCTCCAGAAACACTGGAAAAAGTGCCTCCATTGTGGATTTTAATGCTTCTGCAAGGACTACAGTATTCAATTATACTGGCAATCAGCATTCTGATCGGAATTGGTTGTGCCTATCGTGTTGGATTAAGCTCCCATTTGATTGATCATTGGGTGTTTCACACCGCTAAGTCTCCATCTTTTGCCGTTGAGATGAAGTGGAGCTTGGGTGTGGGTGCAGCGGCGGCGATCGTTCTCTTGTTGCTCGATCAGTTGATGCAACCTGTCCTACCTGAAGCGCTACGGGCAGCCAATAATACAGAGCCAAGTTGGTTGAATTTGCTCACAGCAATGTTCTATGGCGGCATCACTGAGGAAATTTTGATGCGCTGGGGTTTAATGTCGCTGCTTGTTTGGATCGCGTGGAAAGGGCTAAAACAAGGTGTTACGTTGCCAAGTCAAGGGATTTACCAGGGTGCGATCGTTCTAGCCGCGTTGGTATTTGGACTACTACACCTGCCAGCGACTGCTGCGATCGTTCCCCTCACTCCAGTTGTAATTATTCGGGCGTTGTTACTGAATGGGATTGTGGGAATCGCGTTTGGCTGGCTCTTTTGGCAATATTCGCTAGAGGCTGCAATGTTAGCTCATATCAGCGTTCATGCTTTTACCTTTGTTCTTAGCGGTTTGCTGGCAAGGTTGGCTTAGGTTTTGGAATATATCTCGTAGGGCTAGCACTGCCCACAAAGCTTTATCGTGAAAGGCTTTAAAAATGGGGGACGATGCCCACTACTTGAATTGATGCTCAACTCTACAGTTTTAAGGTAGTAAATCAAATGATTCAGTACAAAGATTTCGCGCCTCGGATTACTGAACGGGGACCCTTCGGCGGACCTTCCGAGTATGAATCTTTCTCGGAGGTTGTGAGTGCTGTAAATCAGTGGATCGAAAGTACAACGATACAGGTGATCAATGTTGAAACTGTTGTTCTACCCGATCGGATTGAAGGCACAAGTGATGATGTCTACGGAGTGACGACCAGTAATGCTTTCCACCCAGTGATGATCAGTCAGGGTCTTGCAATCAATTGCTTTCAATGTGTGCGTGTGTGGTACAGAGAATAAGCTTTATTGGAAAGAGAAAAAATGAAACGATTTACTTTGTTTACTTTCCTGTATCTTGCGCTCGGAGTTTGTTTGACGGCGATCGCGCTTGGATACCCAAACCTGCCTTCGCGTCTTCAAACAAGCTTGTTCGCCAGTGCAGGAGCGTCCTACCTTGTTTGTCTCTTCAGTACCTTCCCTTTTTGGCGGGAGGCGACGCTCCGCGTCTATCGCAGACGGAATTCAGCAGTAATTCTACCCTGGTTGGTGATTGGAGTGAACATTATTGTGACGATCTGGGAGCTTCAGAGTCAGAACTGGACAATGGAAGCCATTTTAGGAGCGTTTTCGCGGCTATTAGTCGTCTTAATATTTGCAGAAATCATTGTGATTACATGGCAAGTGAATTCTGAACATTAGTGTCTAAATCGAATGGCACGCTCATTAAGACACAGCCCTTGCCCAGACTGGGAACCCATTCTGGGAGGCTCTGCCTCTTCCTTCATGGTGGCAGAACCAACGATCGCCCTGGATTTATCCCTGAAAGTACTGGCTCATGAAGCGACTGACGGCAAGGTGTGGGTGAGTTACAACGATCTTAATTACTTAAAACAGCGATTTTCTCTCTCAGATGAGTTGGTGGAAAATATCGCTATCATTGCACCTTTAATCAATGAAGCACTTAGTTCCGTAGATCACAAATAAGTTGGAGAATTAGCACGCGATGGCGCAAAGCGCCCGCTCAAAAGGCGATCGCACCTTGGCGTTTTTGAAACAGCATTGTAGTAGCAATCGAGTAATGTCAAACTCATTAATTTTACAACACTCATGAAAATATTTGCGTTCCTCCTGGCTCTGCCAATCAGTATCTTAGCTAATTTTTCCTTAAGAGCTTCTGCTGATTCTACTGCTGGCATCATCCTGAGTACAAAATGCCAGGGTGGGTACAACATCAATATTTGGCAGAATTATACGAACGGTGAACTGCTTTATCGCGCAACCAGTGCCAACGGTAATTTAAGTTTGAATAAAGGAACTAGCCAAGCAACAGAAGGTGTTCGAGTGTATAAGTTTCGGAATGGAATTTATGAATATTGGGTATGGGATGGCACGTTGGATAACCCGCAGTCTGGAACTTTAGAGGTGTATAAAAACAACCGTATCTTGATGAAGCAAGCTTGTAGAAAAAGTTGAATGAATGGCACGCTCGTTAAGACACAGCCCCTGCCCTGACTGGTTTCCAGTCTTAAGACTGGGAACGAGACTAAACAAGCCTTTGGGCTTTTCTTAGTGCCATTCGGGTCTAAATCGGATGATGCCGAAACAAACTCGTTTCAGGAACGCGAGATAGAGTCAAACGTACTACATGAGGAACACCATGAATAAGCCCAAGTTTTTTGTTACCCCTGGTTATGGGGAATATCTGTTGAATCAATTGCATTACTCGCAAGCGGTAAAAATTGACAATCGAGTGGAGATATCAGGGCAAGGTGGCTGGGATGACAATCTGCAAATTACCGAATCGCTTGCAGACGAGATTGCTCAGGCGTTCAGGAACGTCGAGCGAACCTTGGCGACGGCTGGTGCGGGTTGGGAGCATGTGGTTCACGTTAATTCTTACCATGTTGGCGGGTTCCCCCCGGAGGTTAACGAAGTGATGTCCAAGCTATTTCGTCATTATATGCCGAATCACGCTCCAATCTGGACACAGGTAGGAGTCGCGGCGCTTGGACTACCCACGATGCGGATTGAAATTCGCGTGACTGCAATTGTTCCGTGAGTTTTGCAAGCGTTAATAACACAATTTATGCTGCTCGAAAACTGGTCTATCACTTAAAAGGAGAACTCAAGAGTGTGAATTCACAAACAGCTCAAACCACCACTAATGCTGACGAGTCGGCAATCCGTGCTTTCCTTTACCAGATGATTGATGCTTGGAATCGAGGTAGCGAGGAAGGCTTTGCTGCCCCGTTCAGCAAAACTGCCGATTTCCTCACGTTCGAGGGTACACATCTCAAGGGTCGAAAAGAAATCGCTGCATTTCATCAGCAAGCGTTCGACACGGTTATCAAAGGAACATGCCTGGAGGGTGAGGTGAATTTTGTCCGCTTCGTGAACTCGCAACTCGCGCTCATGCACGTAGTTATCAGGGTAATACTGCCCGGACAAACTGAAACTTCACCGTCACGAGATTCGCTGCCGCTATACGTCGTAACGAAATGCGACGAAGGTTGGCGGATCGAAGGGTTGCTAAATACCCGGAAGTTAACGCTAGAACGTCAATTCTTCTTAGACGACTTTGACTCCCTGAGTGCAGAGGCTCAACGTCAAGTGACCGACCTCGTTGCAGGTCTCAAAGCGAGTGGAGTAATCACTCCGACGCAAATTGATGCGAAATAAAACCAATCTCCATCAGGAGGACAATCATGAAACCTCAACTCATTTTCGGAGTACTAACGATTGCAATAGGATTGCTCGGAGGTTCATTCACTCATCCCGCGATAGCGTTCGCGGAGCGTGTGCTTTGCACTCAGCGCTGCTGCGTTCGCCCTTGGCATCTCCCAAGGGGAGAAGCGCAGATCGCACACCGCATTCCTCCACAACAAACCTCCCCCATTCTGATCGCCACTGCCTACACTGATTTAACCTTACCTACCTTGCGCCAAGGCGATCGCGGCAGAAACGTGCAATTGTTACAGCGCATCCTTCAAGACAATGGCTTTTTAGGAGCCGCAGGTGTGAGGTTAGGCAATCCAAGAGGGGCGATCATCGATGGCATCTTTGGTGCGGTCACAACGTCTGCGGTACGCGATCTCCAGCGACGATACAGAATCCCAGTTACAGGGCGAGTCAATCCAACCACCTGGGAAGTCCTGGATATGCACGAAAACCCCTATCGATCGCCGCTTCCCTGGAAACAACAGAACATTACACAACCATAAGCCACAGGAGATTTCTAATGAACCGAAAGATTCTTTCAATCAAAATCACAACTACTGTTACTGAAGCTGTAGCGAATGGAGATAAGGTAACACTTGTTGGTTTTGGCTCATTCGAGCGACGCGTTCACGAAGTGTGCCGAAGGTATCGCTCAGAGCGTGAAGGGCGTAATCCCCAAACCAACGAGAAAATCACCATTCCTGCTACCAAAATACCTGCATTTTCTGCTGGCAAGCAGTTTCGGGAGAAAGTAGCACCATAGATGAATTGCTTTGTTACCAGCAATCCAATCACTGTTCCCGCCAGGGCGAACGCATCTTAATTGCTAATAAGAATTGAGAAGCAGATTCAAATATTTAGAATAAAGCCAATTTTTTTAGATAAATAGTAAATGCAAATCAAAGGATAAACTCAGATATTAAAAACTTAATATTTACCATGAAGATATGATTTTAAATCAACAATTAGCAGAAAGTGGACAATATGAATTAATGACTGCAACCTAAATTGAGAACTAGTTACAGCCTGATTCAATACCTTATAAAATCAGCTTTAAGCCAAGGAAAGCAATCTAGTTAAATAATGATTATCCATAGCAGCTAGAAATTGTTTGTTTTTTACTCCTACTTTCACCCGTTTTTCTTTACCTAATAGATTAACTGCAATATGTCTGAGAACTGCAAAATTTTGTGGTGCATTATCTTTTCTTATGCGACAGTCATCTTCGTTTAATGCGACATCTAATATCCAATGTAGTGAATTTTCAATTCCCCAATGGCTGCGAATAGAATTAGCAAACTTTTGGGCGTTACCTTCTAGGCTGCTAATAAAATAACGGATCTCTACAGTTGTCTTGCCATCTAATTCCCGTACAGACTCCACCATGCCTATGCTATTTAGTTTTGCCCAGACTGAATCTGGGTCAAGCTTTTCTCCGATATTAGATATCATTAAATAATGACGAATTTCGTGGCGACCATGACCAAATTCCTCTGTTTTATACGTGCTATGCTTTAATCCTTGGAAGCCTGTTTTTATTCCAAGAGCAATTAGTTCTTCTACTTCATTATAAAGATTTCCTTGATTCTTTTTTAAGGTAATTACGTAGTCTGCCTCTTGCTGGGCGATTAACTTCACAATATTTTTTTGACAGCCTATTGCATCTATTGTCACAATACATCCAGACAGTTCTAGCACCTTTAATAACTCTGGAATTGCTACGATTTCATTGGAATGAGAATCTACTTTTACTTGACCCAGTACCATTCTATTGCTCGTTGCCCAAGCACTAACTATTTCGATGGCACTTTGCCCTGATACTTTATCAAATGAACCACATAAAGTTTTCCCATCGATTGCTACTATCTCCCCTGATGTTACCTTCTGTATTGATCTCATCCACGATAGAAAACATTCTTGGAACTGTTGGGGGTTTAACTGTGCAAAGACTCGCCCAAATATATCGTGTGACGGAATGCCGTTTGGTAACTCCAAAAACGTTTTTAACCATTCATATTTCGTGCAGCCATATAGTTCAATTGCCACCCAACTCTCTGCTCCACAGATCACTGCACATAAAGCAATAGTCAAAATGTCAATGAATTTATGTCGTTTTGTACGATCTATTCGTGGGTCTGACATCACAGCAAAATGGTCAGCAATAGTGATTTTGGGCTTGAGCTTCACGCCTTCCTTGGGCTATATACTTTTACAATGACTTTACCATCAAAGCCTCATTACTCAACCTTCATCCTATGAGCGTAGGCGTTCGCGTAGCGTTCCGCAGGAAAGCCCGCCGTAGGCATCGCTACCTTTTTTCCCACTTTAGTAGTTATGTACTATATTTAGATGCGTTCGCCCTGCAGCCATCACTTAAGTCTTTGGGCTAGTGTTACAACTTAAATAACTTGTTGCCATGATGTTGTAATTTTTTCTATATAAATTCTATGCCTAATGAAATTACAGAAAAGCTCAAGCAAGCCTCTGACGGTTTGTTAATGATGAGTGAATCAGAATATCCTTTTGAAGTTTTTTTGTGGTCTAATCAAGCTCAAGAAGCGTTGACAACTCAAAAACTATTCCAATTAACAGGACATCCCCCAGAAACATCAATTAATCAAGTAGAACTAGATTATTTCTTTCGTAACTGCGCTGTAGAAAAAGAATGGCATGATGAAGTGCAAAAACAAGATGTGCATAAATTTCAAACGCTTGTTAAAACACTAAAGGATAATCTCACAGATATCAAAGTTTATCGTTTAGGTACAATCAATATTGATGTCTATATTGTTGGTAAAACTTCATCTGGAGATTTAGCAGGAATTTGCACAAAAGTTGTAGAAACCTAACTAATCAATTATTAGCCTGTCTATAATTTACAGACAGGCTTTAATTTTTAAGTGAGCTAACTATCCTTACAAATTATCAACTCTAGACTCAATTACACTTTGAACAGACGAAGAAACATTGGATAACAAGTTATACCCCGTACTGGCTTCAATTGAATCAACACTGACTCTGTAGTTTTTCCAGTTATTATTTCTAATTCCCTGCGTATTAGGCATATTCACTGCAATTACTCTGGTGTTAGTATTTACACTACTAGCACCAGAGTTTGATGAATTTAATACTACAATCACCTTCCATGTTCTGGAAGGAACAGTAACTTTACCACCAGCAATTGTGCTTTTTGTGCCGTAAGAACCCGAAATAATATAGAGTTCTTTCCCCTGGTTTACTAAGTCTCTAGAATAGTTTTCTAGTACAGCCCAAGGCCCCTGATTATTATCAGGTGCTTGGGGTATTATATTGGTCATCAAAAACGTAGCAGAGTTATTGGAAGATGTATTTGTCCTATCTGCTGAAGGGGTCATGTGACCACGGTCAAAGCCACTACCAGTGTAATCCGAAGAAGTAACTCGGTAGCAGCTTGAAGGAATTGTAGTATCTGCACGAAAATCATCTTGGCGAGGTGCGCTTCCGAGCCATGATTGATTTAATTGCCAACTCACCCAATTTGGTGTTCCTCTAAAACAGTTATGAGAGGTTGCGTACTGAGCCTTACTTAGTAATAAATTACTGAAGCTAGTGTTAGCACCAGTAGGATTTCCCATCGTCAAATGAACACTTGAGGTTTGGGCAGTTAGTGGCTTTTGTAGATAATTAAACAGAGTGAAAAATATTGCTGCTGGTACGGCAATAGGTAGAATAGCCTGGAAAAACTTAGACTTATTCATTGGTTAGTATTTATTTGTTTAAAAGAACTACAATTGTTTCTGTTTAAGTTACAGAAATTCAGTCAAACTTAGCGATTGCAATATAGCTTTGGTTGTATAAGCAGAGGTTAAAAAGTTGTAACCGTTGCATTAAAATTTAGTAATCATTGAGGTGATTATCTTAAATTAACGTGTCCAATAATATGAAAAACTTATAATTATTTCTGTCATGACGTTGGCATTAGCCTTTCCTACGCGAACTGGTAGGGTATGGAGTGTAGCAATCGCAAGGGTTGTGATGACTTCTCTGCTTTCCCTGCGGGATGCTACTCATTTGCGTAGCGTATTGTAGACAGACGCTGCGCTCTTAATGACTGTAAATATTTTTGTTTATCTACTTAATATTGTACGGAAAAAGTAGATACTGGTGAATTGCATAGTTCTAAAATGTTGTATTTTTGGCTTTTAACGCTAAACATTTTGAGGCTCTAAAGAATTAAATATATCACGAAGATGCTTTAAAGCTCTTTCTTTACGTTTACGCAATGTTGATTCAGTCTGAATCACTTTTCCTTGGGATTCTAAATGAGATTTAATTTCTTTCCAAGATAAGTTTTTGATGGTTTTTAAAAGTAAAATTTCTCTTTCTTGGGGTTCTAATTTCTCAAAGGCTAATTTGATTCTTTGAAAGAATTCATTGTCATCTTCTTCAATACTAGGGAAATGTAAATCAGATTGAGATTCAATAAGACTTTCCTCTAGTGGTAGGCATCTTTTAAGCTCTCTACTTTGTTCTCTAATGATGTTATAGGCTGTTCGTCGAACCCAAGCAAGAGGTTTTTCAATACGTTCTCCTGCTGTTATAAGTTTGACTCCACGCATATATGCTTCATTTAATACCCAAGTTATGCTATAAGAGTTGCTGAGATGAAATTGTGCAAGACTGCGTTTAATGAAGGCTAACATTGAGTTAGCAGAAGGACTTCCAGAGTTAAGTAAGGTATTAAACTCTTGGTCAAATGCCTGACGATTAAAAGCTGACATTCCATGCCCCCTAGTTACGTAAGTAGGAATTAATACGGCTTTTTATTCGTTTTTCAGATGAAGTAACTTTACCTATTAGTGAAAAAATGAATCATTTGTGACATTTTAGTGAAATTTTCCCTAATTTATCATTAATTACTAGATTAGTCGTCACAAAAATGAAAAACTTTCACTATATATATGAGGTCACAGAAGTCAGCAGTTTTCACTATATATAGGAGGTTAACTAAACCAAATATGTTCACTAAGCAGCAACAACCAGGATACTGTGTATCACTAGAGATTATATAACTAGATTGATACTTAAGTCCGAACAGAATTTGGTGACAAGGAGATTAACGCAAATGGATTCTTTATATTTTGGCAAAGAAATTAAAATTTCTGAGTTATCATTAACTCATGAGCAAATGATTCTTATAATAGAATACCTGTATTTAGCACGTTTAAACAGCTTATCAGAACAGCAAACGCAGCGTATATCAGATATTCTAGAAATCGCTCAACAAGACCCAAAAATTGATTTTTGGTTGACAGAAGCAGACCAGTTTATCGGACAACAATTGAATTTGATAAATGAATATGAATATAAAAACCTACAAGCAAAATTAAGAGAATATCTAGTAACAGACTGCAACAATTTGAGTCAAACTACTTCTCGTAAGCTAAAGTAACTTGAGATTGCACATCAGATAGATTTTTTTGTGTTCTGATTTTTATTCTAGTAGTAATAATCCCGTGAATCAAAGTAGCTCCACGGGATATTTAATTTTGAAAATTCAGATGTGACACTTAATACTCCATGTATGGCATTACCTATTTAGGTGACAAAGATTTATAGATGGAACTTGAAAAATTTTTAAGTTGAATCTTCACGGAATAATATGAGTAATTGGTTCTTTTATAACTCCTGATTTTAAATTATTTGACAAGTTGGGCATAATTCCAATTAAACAGAGTATGATAACTAATGTTAAACAGTAAGAAGCAAACATTAAATAAGCTACCACTGCTGCCATGCCTTCAGTTTTCTGCTCTTTAATACTGCCTGCTTTTGATAAAAAAGAATTCAATAATTGCAGCATTTTTCGACTCCTGGAATTCTGTGTGGCTTCAATTATTAGTGATTTTGACATGACTATGTGACTAGTTCTAAGAAAGGAAGACGAGTCATATTGTCATCTTGGGTTGTTCCAACTGCTAATAAAGTCAACTTTATACGTTTTGTTTCTCTGGTTAGAGGCTTTTGGTCAAACCGTAGTGCCAACATCATAAATAGCCGCTCATAGGTGCATCGATGAACAAAACGACAAAGAACACACTCGGTTCTGGTATGAGTGATGAAGATTGGTTTAGCTTAGGGAAATCTGATGCCTGGGCTGGAAAACCCAAAGTCCCACCAGAACAAGATGCTCAAGCGGCGAGTATGTATGATTTAGGTTACAGCGAGGGAGAGATTACACATTCGCCAACTGAAACTCCCAAGGCACAACAGTAGTTAGAAATTGCGATCGCTCTACACACTATCATCCATCCAGCCACAATCAGGGCAGTCCCAATGTACTCGTGCCGTGTAGTCACGTTCATACTCAGCACCACATTGGGGACACTTGCCAGTAAACATCGGATGCCAATCAAGTAACTCTAACTGTTGCTCTGCTGTCCAGCGTTGGCGGGGTTGTAAAATCAACTCGCCATTGTAGTAACTTGCCCCTTCTGGTTGCCATAGTTCTACAGGTTCGGCGTTGAGGTCTTCTCTGAAGTCTAGGCATTTATCACCGTCTACCCCATCAGGATGTACGGCACAGACGAGGTAGGGGTTATGTGAGTAGAGGAGGCAGCGATCGCATTGGGGGATTTTTGGCATACTATCAGTTATACACCTTGCTTTTTCCTCTAAGAATCTGATGGGAGGCGATCGCCCAGTTTAGTTTCTTTCTCAGTCAACATTGCGCTTAAACTCCATTTGGCTGCATCTGGCAAGATTATTGCAACTATGGCACATCAAACTAATGACTCTCTTGTAGAAATGCTCAAGCAAGCAACAGAAGGTGTGTTTTACACAAGTGAATCAGACTATCCTTTTGAGGTAATTCATTGGGAAGGGAATGGAGAACCGATTACAGCAAAAACCATTATAGAAAAAACGGGAATACAAGAAGATACTCCCATTGAAGTTATAGATTTTGCTGAATTTTTTAATCCAGAAATCCCTGACCCTGACTGGTATGAAGTTGAAGAAAAAGCAGAAGCAGCCAGATATAAAAATTTAATGGGAATTTTGAATAATCACCTTAGCAATATTAATGTTTATCGGTTAGGTGAGATTGAAATTGATATCTACATTTTGGGTCAGTTAGAGTGTGGAGATATCATGGGTTTAGCCACAAAATCTATAGAAACCTAAATCTTAAGAAGCACCCCTGTCAATTTTTGCTTCAATTACATCTTGAATATCTTTAGGAACATTGCTAAATAAATCGTAGCCGGTTAGCTTTTCTATTTCGTCAACTGAGGTGATATAACGAAATTTGCCATTGTTTGGTTCTTTAATACTCCAAGAATCTTGCTTAACTCCTTGTTTGTGAGGCATATTCACGGCAATTATACGAGTATCCTTAGTCACACCTTTTAGCCCCAATTCAGGCTTGTCGAGAACAAGGATTACTTTCCAAGAACTAGCAGGAACATTGATTTTATTACCAGAACTCCTACCTGTAAAAGTAGACTTGAAACCATTAGTTCCTTGTCCCCCAGTGCCAGCACCGCCAGCGATTATGTAAAGCTCCTTACCTTCCCCTGCAAGCTCTCTACTATATCGTTCCAATTTTTCCCAAGGCCCTTGATTCACATCAGGGGACTGGGGAATAATGTTGGTCATTTGAAAAACAGCACAGTTGTCAGTAGTATTATTGTTTCTGTCGGCTGATGGGGTTAAGTGACCTCGATCAAAGCCGCTTCCTTTGTAGTCAGTAGGCAGAACAGGTTTAAATCCTCTAGGTAATGTGTTATCTGGAGAAAAACCATTTTCCTCGCCTTTTCGGCAGCGAGGAACACCACCTAGCCATTTTTTGTTTAGTTGCCAACTTACCCAGTTAGCAATAGATTTACTTTTGTTGTAAGACAAGGCATTCTGCTTTTTAATCAACAACAAATTATCTGCATTATCTGAGTCTTGAGTAGCCCCACTAGGATTACCTAGTATTAGGTGAACGCTGCCAAAGTTGTTATCACCCGTAGCTGGGGAATTAATAAGGATTACGCCCGCTACAGCTAATAAATTTCCTAAAAATGAAAAGCTCTTAATCATAACTGGTAATTGAACTGATTTATGAACTCTTTCCTGAATTTTAGAACAGGAAGTGACTGTAAATCAGTAAAATTTTTCTTAAAATTAACAGTTTCAGCAGAGGAAACCTCAAGCGGCGAGTATGTATGACCTGGGTTACAATGAGGGGAAAATTACACATTCGCCAGCCTATTTACGAAAGGTTGTGCATGAGCAGATCAAGAAGTGGATGACATGATAAAGTACGCAAAATACTTTTATTACGAATGACTGAGGAAAGATAGTGAGTACAACAGCAATTATTGTTGAGTTTTTAGTAATTGGTTCACTAGCACTTAGTACAGTTATATTTCTTATCCTTACAGTTCTGAAAATTGATAATTTTTGTTTTTTATCAGACATCAAAGAATGGTCATCTGCACTGGTTGTAATATTAACTCTAGTTTCGTACTTCTTTGGTGCATTATTAAATAGCCTAACTATTTCGGTCTATTTATCTATAAGAAACTTTCTTGAATTAATAAATAGAAATAAATTTCTGAGTTATTTGATCAATTCAAAAATCCTTAAATTTTTCTTAGGGGATGGGCGGTTCTGGCTAGAAGATGGACAATTAGAATGGGACAGAATACGTTTTTTCATTTTCGAGAATGGTTCAATTAACGTTATAGAAAGGCTTAAATATACGCAAAGTCTAGTAAGATTATTTAGGGGTGTAGCTATAATTACACCATTATTTGGCATTAGTGTTTCTATTTGGTTGGTTACTTGCCTTAATCAACCAATAACTGCTTTAATCGCAACAGGTCTTTGTTTAACCTTGTCTTTGCTATCAACAATTGCCGGCTCTAATCAGGGCAAAGATTATGGAAGAGAGATGGCAGTAGCAAAGGAAGTTATTCATGAGAAATTATTTCTGAGTAAAAAGTAAACTCCTAACGCACAAAGGCAGGATTAGTTAAAAAAGCTCTTTTCAGTATGACTGAATTTGAGTAATAAAACTGTTCGGTGTTTTAAGTTAATTTTTTCAGTCTGAACCAGGGTGGGAGCGCAATCATTGTAACGCTGCTTGTAACCTCTGCGGCAATCGAGTATATCGCTCTTGGGATTTTGTAGAACGAACGCACATACCGATCGCCTTCTGACTGCCAACAATAATCGCCAACTTCTTGGCACGGGTTAACCCTGTATAAAGTAAATTCCGAGTCAGCATCATGTAATGTTGCGTGTACAAAGGCAAAATCACTACTGGGTATTCTGAACCCTGCGCTTTATGTATGCTAACGCTCCAGGCTAAAGCCAACTCATTCATGTCAGCATAATCATAAGTTACTTCGCGCTCTTGGTACTGTACAATTACTTCCTGTTCCTCAGTATCTATTGTGGTAATAAATCCCACATCACCATTGAAAACTTCCCTTTGATAGTCGTTGGTGAGTTGAATAATGCGATCGCCTGTTCTAAAAATAGTCCCACCCCTGGTTACTTCAATTTTTTCAGGGCTAGGCGGATTAATTAACTGTTGTAGTACATTGTTGAGATTGCGTGTACCGACTAATCCCCGTGACATGGGGCAAAGCACTTGTACATCAGTCGCCGGATTAAAACCAAGCCCTGGAATAAAATCTGCAATCAACTCACTAATTGCCTGTACCCCATGTTCTGGCTCAAACCCGCCACCATGCCACAAACAATCAGATTGAGGTGTATTAGAAATTGGTTCGATTTGGGGATATTGCCCTCGGTTAATTTGATGCGATGCAGTAATAATTTTGCTAGTAGCAGCTTGGCGAAATACTTGAGTAAGTCTGACTACAGGCACTTGACGCGACTTAATTAAATCAGCTAGCACGTTACCCGCACCCACCGATGGCAATTGGTCAATATCTCCCACCAATAATAGTTGAGCATCGTCTGCCACAGCTTGCACTAAAGAGTATGCCAGAAACAAGTCAAGCATACTAGCTTCATCTACAATAATTGCACTCTGGGGTAAGGGGTTAGTGCGATCTCTTTTAAAACTGCGTGTCTTGGGGTCAAATTCCAAAAGGCGGTGAATGGTTTTAGCTTCTAGTCCAGTCATCTCGCCTAATCTTTGGGCAGCGCGTCCAGTTGGTGCAGCTAAGGCAATTGATTTACCCATTGCCTTCCACAAGGAAACAATGGTGTGAGTAGTAAAAGTTTTGCCCACACCAGGGCCACCTGTAATCACAGTAAATCTAGAGTAGGCGGCAACTTCTACTGCTTGTTGCTGTTCTGGTGATAGTGCAACTTGGCGGCTACTGCTAAAACGCTCCAACCAAGCACAGACGCGAGGAATATCAGCACTGATGGGGTGGGTGAGGCGAACTCGTACCAATTGGGCTAGGTTTTGCTCAGTATAAAAGTAAGTAGGTTTGTAGCAATTGAGCGTTTTATCGGCATCACGTTCTCTAATTAGCTCATCTTTCAAAGCCATATCTTTGATAGTTTGAGCGATGGCATCTGCTGTTGGTTGATGCTCCTGGGTAGTGAGCAGTTTAGTCACCGATTCAATTAATTCTGTTTGCGGTAAGTAGCAATGTCCATCTTCTGCGGCTTCACTCAAAGCATGAACAAGCCCAGCACAGTAACGAAACTGGGAATCGGCGGGAACTCCCAAATTTCGGGCAATTTTATCAGCAGTTAAAAAACCAATGCCGTAAATGTCAGTTGCCAACTGGTAGGGGTTTTCGGTGACAGTGGCGATCGCTTTGTCTTGGTATTGCTTGTAAATTTTGACTGCATAGGTGGTGCTAACGCCATGACTTTGCAGAAATACCATCACTTCTTTAATGGCTTTTTGGGTTTCCCAGGCGTTCTTGATTAACTTGATGCGTTTTTTGGCGATGCCTTGTACTTCAATTAGTCGCTCTATTTGGGTTTCAATAATATCTAAAGTCTCTATGCCAAAATGGGCAACAATCCGTTTTGCAGTAACTGGCCCTACACCCTTAATTAGACCGCTACCTAAATATTTCTCAATTCCTGTGAGGGTGGCTGGTTTGGTTTCTCTGTAATTCACAACTTGAAACTGCAAACCATATTGGGGATGTTCGCGCCAAAAGCCGATTAATTGCAGTGTTTGTCCTGGCTGGATATCTGCAAAGCTACCAGTAATTGTAGTTAGTTCTTTCGCGCCAGGGCGTTGCAGACGTGCCACGGTATAACCCGATTCTTGAGAATAATACGTCAGGCGTTCTACCACTCCCATGATTGATTCATGTTTGGGAGTAGCGTTTATTTGTTGCTGGCTCGGTAGGGGTGTGGTGGACATCACTTTCAACAAACGGCGCAGCTATTATACTCGATACTCACTGTTTGAAAAGTAATCGAGTTAGCTTGGTATAGTATTTATGTACTATACAGGAAATTATAGAAAATGGCGTAGTTTACTGCTGCACGCATCGCTCTTTTTAGCGTTTCCTTGCTTGAATTTCAGGAAACATCACTATCTTTAGCTAGGGATGGGGAAATGCTAAGGTAATCCGCAGTAACTATTGACTATTGACTAATGACTATTGATCAGCGATCGCTCTTTTTAGTTTTTCCTCTAAGAATTTTGTGTGGGCAATGACATTCTGCCCACTATTAAGTGATTGCAAGGATGAATATTGACCGAAATTAATGGGATACAAGCCCCGTCCACTTCGGCAAGCTCAGTGCATGGCTTATAGGGCGGAGAGTGTCAAAGTATCACCTATCATCAGACACAACAAAAACCCCACGAGTCAAGTGAGGTTGATTTTGGGAAATTTTGGTTTACTGCTTAGTTTCTCAGTTTTGAGAAAAAATTATAGCGTGGAGATGAGAGATTGAGACTACGCCTTGCGTTTGAGCAGCAGGGAAGTACCTAAAACACCCAGGAGCGCGATACTTAACGACGGCTCTGGTACTGCTTGCGTTTGACGCAATTGGATGTATGTGGATAAACCAACGAGATTATCGGTATTAATCAGGTCAACATTAGCATCGAAAAGTGGCCCCCAAACACTAGGTGCATCTTGTGGCAGATTCCAGAAGCGTAGGATTTTGTTTTCACTATGTACCTGAGCCACTATATTGTCTAAAGCTGCCTTGGTGTCTTCAGGGATAATCCCAAGACCGTCCCAAGCCAGATCGCCATTAAAGAAAGTGTTCCAGTTACCACTGATTAAAGGAATAAACTCAGGTGCGATACCCATACCGATGTCACCCTGACGGCCATCGTAGGCGGCATAGCGCAAATCCTGGGAGAGCATATAATCTCGTGGTCGATTACCTGAGATGATGACATTAACCGCTCCCTTTTGTGTGTCGTAGCCACCAGAAGCGTTTTTGGTATAAGTAGTAAACAGCCCAGGATTAGAGAGCGCGTAGCTAGTTAGACTTTGGTGTAGGCGTTCGTAGGTTGAAACACCCTCACTTTTAATGTCAACTAAAAGGAGTAGGGGTGTACCATCGGCATAAATCCCACCGTTGTTAACCTTAGCTGCCAAGTCCCGCAATGGTGTCAGGTATAAATCCTCCATTGTGGGCAATATCGTGGGGTCAGCTACTGGGTCGTGAGCAACACGCAAGTCTGTCTCGTAGAGCCAGATATCAGCCTCAACGCTGATGAAACCGTTGTGAAGGGCATCAAATAGCGGGTTCTTGTTTTCATAGTCGTTGTGAGCATGAGTGCGCGGTACAGACTGGGCGAGGGGATTTCTCACTGTATCGGCATAAGCTTGACCGACATAACAACTCGCTGCGATCGCTCCAACCGCCAGTGTACGAATGAGACTTTTCATGGTAGATTTTCCTTAAAGTCCCTCTCAAAATAATTGGCTTGTATCTCACACAGAGTTAAGCTTCGGTAATATTTTTTTTAAAAATTGGGCAGTGCCGTAGGGGTTAGTAGAGCTAATCTGTAGATATCGCTTCCCTATTGCAAAGTTTCCTCGCTTGAATTTCAGGAAACAGGCGTTAGCGGATCTTATCGTAGATATCGCTCTTGTACGAAAATTATTAAACGCTGTTGGCGTAGTTGTATTTGCCTCCACGTTCAAGGGCGCGTTCGTAAGCAGGTCGTGCATGGATGCGTTCGATAAATTGCTTAATCTTTGGTCGGCTCTCAATGAGTTCGGCTTGCATAGCAACCAATTCCAGAGGAAAGCTCATTTGGATATCGGCGGCGGTAAATTCTTCGCCTACAAACCACGTACTCTTACCAAGTTCAGCTTCTATGTAATCAAAGTGAAGCTTAATTTGGGGCGTGATAAATGCGTCGTTTGCCCTGCTATCCCCTGCCCCAAAGCGGTTAAAGATGAGGTTCATTACCAGAGGTGGCATTGCCGAACCTTCGGCGTAATGCAGCCAATATGTGTAGCGCAAACGCTCTGGCGTACCGGATTTTGGGATTAACTGACCATTGCCGTAGCTCTCTACTATGTATTCGATGATAGCAACAGTCACTGCTGCATCTGTAATCACTGGTGACTTGCCAAGCGGATGGACTTGGCGCAGCGATGCTGGTGCTAACATCGTTTTCTGGTCACGTTCGTAGAACTTGATATCGTATTCGATGCCTAATTCTTCAAGTAGCCATAGCACACGCTGTGAGCGCGAGTTGTTGAGATGATGGACAACGATCATAATAGCTACTTTTTGTTATCTGCTTTTGCTCATCTCAAAGTATCATCAGTTCCCCTACTTTTCATCTATCTGGTGGTTTGCCCTGGGTATAATGCAGCGTTTGACTCGCTTGTATTTTTAAGTTACTTTCTACCTCAAAGAGCGCATTTCTTGCTGGCGCATGGGCATAGCGTCAATTTGCTCAAAAATTGCTGTCGCTGGGACTGGTGTAGTATCACTGCGCTTAACACCACCATCTTTGCCTACCAAAATAACGCGGAAATTGTCTTGATCAACCCCAAAGCGCGATCGCAAATTGGCCACAGAAGATTCATCTATTGGCTGTCCGTTGGCATAGCTTTTATCTGTTGCCAAAACCTGAACCAGAACTAAATCCCGTTCTGTAAAACCGTTTTGGTGCTGGTTAAATAACTGCATCTGCTGTTGGTAATCACGATTATTAACAGACGGTGCAAACACTAATAGCACGCGGTTTTGCCATTTTTGGGAACTGAGGTTAAATGAAGACATTTTGATGGCTTGGGTTGAACCTTGGACAGTACCACCAATGCTGACTGGCGATAGGGCTATAGACGCGGTGAGGGACAGGGCAATTAATACTGAGTTATTCACTTCGGCGTTTGAGATGAACTTTCCATCCTTTCAAACTATCATTAGTTTCCCTTTTCTAACTCTATCTGGTGATTGAATAATTCTTAGAGGAAAAGAGCGATCGCCCTAGTACATTTTTCCTCTAAGAATCTGATGGGGGTGCGTCATCGAGATTGAAAAAACTGCTTGATAAAGTTTAGATATCCTTGTCGCCCACCTTTATTAGTCCAGAGTTTAATTGACGATTGAATTCGTTTGAGGCAGTCTACGATTTCTGTCACAGTCTTGGGTGTCATCTGCTCGTCAAGCGGTTGAATTGCGTTGCCTGAAATGGATGTTCGCCCTAAGCGTAATTCACAAATTGCCTTTACTTGTTCGGTTACTTGGGCTGATATTCCTCTAATTGGACGTGATGCGCCTGACCTACCTTGAGCTTCGGCACTATAAACGCGGATTAATGATTCAATTGCTGTCATGACTTCAGCATCAATCAAATCAGGTCTTTCTTGATAGACTTGCATGATTACAAATTCTATATTCTGTAGAACATCTAAATGTTTATCCTCAACGCTCATGATTACCACTGTATCTATAGTTTTAACTGAGTTGATAGTCTGTGCAATCGCAACTATACAATTAAAGTAAACAATTAAAGTAATTTTGCGGCTACTAACTTTGAGCTAACTGTTCTATCAGTTGCAGTATATGTTGTTCAATTTGCTCAAGGGCAACTGTAGCCGAGGTTTTATCAGTATCATGGACTAACCAGTAGTCAATTACACCTGCCCATTGAGGAAAGCGTTCATTCATTAGTGGGCGGTGTTCTAATTCATCTAGGGCAATAACCCTAGTAGCTGACTGAAAATCTAGCTCAATGGCTGCTAGTGGAAACCGTTCATCATCTGGTGGGTTCACCAAGCGCACTGCTAAAGCCTCAGCCGCATACTTGGATATTGCCCCCACATTGTTTACACCGCGCTCAAGTGCTAATCCTCTAGAGTCAGCCTGCCAATTTAACCCCTGTTTGGTAGCTAACCAATTAAATAAGTTTTCAGCAAAGCGGCTGCGGTAGTAGTTGCCTGTACACAAGAACAAGATTTTATTCATTCATTTGACCAAATAAGCCTACGGGCTTTGTACTGGTAAATGCGTTAATTTGCAAGATATCTAGGCTACTTTTTACATGGTTGCGATTGGGGTTTCCTCTAAGAATTGCGGTTTAGGCAGATTGATCGCATTCTCACCTCAGCTAACAAATCATCAGTGCTTAATTATTGCCCATCTTCCGCAAAAACATCGCTCTCCTAATAATTGCAACTCTGTATATAACCTTTCTGGAGAGAAAAAGTCATTATACACCATAAATATATGTGGCAATTTGTACAGTCATGGCATAGCGTAAAGTGGAAAATTTTTCAAGCTTTTATCCTCTATCCACTTGGCGTATAGTCGTAATCTGTTCACAAGCAACAACACTTTTGATATGGTTCGAGAGCTGGAAATTAAACGTCAGGGTGCAAAGTTTCCCGAAACTGCACTAGCCGCTAATCCCGTATTTTTTAGAACTTATAGCCGCCGTACAGAGGCTCTTTTAAGAGAAACTTGGGATGAAGTGTGCGATCGCACTATCCAAGGTTTAGTGGAGTTAGGCAAACTCACACCAGAAGAAGCCGCTATTTTAGAAAAAACACAACGTCATTTGCAAGCCTTACCCAGTGGGCGTTGGTTGTGGGTGGATAATACAGATTGGATATCCAAACTCAAAAACTTTTCTGGTGCGTATAATTGCACCTCTACCAATCTCCAGGATTGGAAAGCCTTCGGGTTGATGATGAATCTAGCCATGATGGGCTGCGGGACGGGAGCAGTCATAGAACCACAGTATATTAATCAACTGCCTGCTAATGGAAACGAAAAATAAATGCCCATCTGGTAGTTGCGACCTACCAGTTAGGCACTCAAACATTTCTCCTAAATCAATTCCAATCAATTTAGAAGCAAGAAATTATATGTTACCAAATCATCGATCCTGTGGGGATGAAAACGCCGCATCTACTTCAGATAGCTGCATCAAAACCTATTCAGCAGTGGAGTTGAGCATTGCCCAAGAACGGCTACGCCAAGCTCGGTGGAGTTTTAATGTAGCTTTGGCAATGACGATGGCTTCTGCTGTGATTAGCTTGGTTGGTGTTGGACTACTACTATCTGGCAAGACCACAGAAGGATCTGTTGCCGCAGCAGGTGGATTCGCCTCTAGTGTTCGTTGCCTCCAACTGGCAAAAGACACCAATGACCGACTAGACAAGATAGCTGCCGAAATTTAATTTCTGTTGCGTCTTTAAGGGCGATCGCTTCCTCTCATGGTTGCGATCGCAACCACATGACTGACGTGTTAACAGGTTTTTTAGTTCTGAAGGAAATTGGGGGCGACACATCCCAATTTTGAAAACAATATATTTGGATGCAATGAGTAAGACACTGAATGTTGATTTTTTCAAAGTTGTAATTCCCGCAGACATGAATTTGTCTTTTGGAGAAGTGTTACAAAAAGTTATACAATTGCCTGCTGATCAAAGATTTCAAGAAGTTCGTCTACACTATGTTTCTCTACACGAAGCTGTGTTTGGATGGCAGCAGACATGGGAAGGAGAAATAGTTCGTCTTCGGATGGACAATATACCCGTTAAGGCCAATCTTGCTGGCAAAATAGAAGATTTTAAGCTGGCAGATGATGAAGGTATAGGTGAACAATCGGCATTTATTTACGATCCAGCTACTAATATCCTACTACTTCAATCTAACAAACATGGTGTATCACCAGGAAATTTCGCTAGATATTTTGAATTAATCATTAGTTCTAATGCCTCTATTTATATTGATCCGGTCATCCAGTTGGATGCTTTACAAAGATTGGAACAGATGAAAACAGTCAAAAAACTTAATATTAGTATTGCTGCATTAGAAAATATGAGTGTTTTTGAAAACTCTGGACTTGAAGAA
Source organism: Anabaena sp. UHCC 0399 (assembly GCF_034931465.1). NCBI lineage: Bacteria > Bacillati > Cyanobacteriota > Cyanophyceae > Nostocales > Nostocaceae > Anabaena > Anabaena sp. UHCC 0399. The sequence goes on from NZ_JAYGGZ010000036.1 coordinate 62,527, forward strand.
TTTGTCAACCTTACTACAGCTTATCAAGCTCCAGCAATTGATATAGAGTTCAAGGTTTCTCGTTCCAAAAAATCATCTTTGCCTTTAGAGAAAGTACGTAATGCTACTACTGCATTGCTATGTATTTCTAATCAAAACCAAAGTCAGGTTAAAAAAATCAGAATTTCGGGTTCTAGTGATGATGACGATAATCTATATGTAGATTTATTGAAAGACAAGATGCGTGAATCCATACAAATAAAAGCCTCAACTGGTCAACGTAATATTCCTTATTTAGAACGACAGAAAGCTCTAAGAGATGCTTGGGAAAAACGAAAATCTGAAATATTCAAAATGTATGGAAAAATCACTTAATTAGCAGCGCGTAGTATTGCAGCAAACACTCTAATAACTCTATAAGCACTCAAACCAGATGTTATTAGAGCAAATAACCAAATTCCAAAAGCAACCCATTGCCATGAGCCAAAATTTTGAATTTCAACAAATAAACCTATAAAGCTTAATAATGCTAAAAAAAACGACCAGTTTATAGCATCCATAAAGTAGTTAATTAACTTGGTATATTTATTAGTATTTCTTATTTGCTTTACAATATTTGTATTACTTATTGTGAATAAAATAGACATTGCAGCAGCAAGAAAGCCTATTGCAATACCGCTAAGTGTTGTGGCAGCAGAAAATAAGTCTTTTAAAGAGGTAGGTAAAGGTTTGCCCCAAAACAACAAACAGTAAAAGACTGTAAAAAATAATCCAAATGTTATGGGATACCATTTTTCGAGATTTTTTTGCATATAAATCACCCGGCAACCCAATCAAAAATCTGCTTATGACTATTCTACCATTTTTGTAGTATTTATGTACTATAAGAATGGACAGCTATAATCAATCTTTAAATTTTGACAGATTTTAGAAGCTATACACTTATTTATTAAAGGATATTGGAAGCGCATAGTGAACTTTTAGTTTTGGGGAAAGTAGGTGATCGCATCTACTCATTACCCCGCGATCGCCTCCTGCTTGCGGTTACGCCATCGCCTGTCTGCTACATTTCCTCTAAGAATTTAAGTTCAATATCACTGAAAAATATTCCAACTCAAAGCAAAGAATTTTACATATTTTTCATGATTACGGGTATACACTGAGGTTGTTACCGCTTCAGCATGACTAAAATGTGACAAATAATATAGCACCTGCTACTTAAGTTAGTGGGTCAAGTTTCCTTAATGACTATCAAAAAACCCTTGGCTATCAAACAGCCAGAGGTAGGGCAGATTATTCGTGATCTGCGACTTTTGGCTGGACTAACACAAGAACAGTTTGCACCAACTCTAGGTGTCACTTATACCACAATCAATCGTTGGGAGAATGGGCGTTCTAAACCATCGCCACTAGCAATGGAGAAGATTGAAGGGATGTTAGAGAAGATGGGCGACAAAGGTCAGGATTTGCTGGCTAAGTATTTGCTGAATTAGTTTTTGGCTCAGTTTTGATGTGAGCGGTGTCTGTGATGTGGCGATGGTCGTAGATTATCGCAGATTTGACGTGACTATTAAAGATTCATGAGGGACACGAATGGTTTTCACTAAAGAACAGTTGCAGGATGTGATAGGTGGCACAGATATAAATCGTGTTGAAGCATTGCGGCAGATGTTAGGATATCCGGTGAAAGAGCGTGACCCTCTTGGTTCTCGGTTTTGGTATTTGCGCCCAGGTGCGGATGAGGAAGAAGCAGAGGAGACTTGCCCAATTGCTGTTGGCTTTTATGAGGAACTATCAGGGGCAACAGACCACGAAATCAAAAGATTTTTGACCTCAAAAGAACAGCAACAAGAAATTTATGGGCATTACACAAACCGAGTTGCTGAACAGCAACCAGTGATGTATTTGCTACTGCCTACTGAAGAAGTCACTGGTCGAGTACCGTTAGTGCTGCCAAATGAAGGAGGGTTGCGCCAACGGCAAATCCAGACTTTTGATTGGAATGAACCGCAACTAATAGCACGGTTAAATCGTTTAAAACAAGGGGAACTGCCAATTGCAGCTAAGGGACTGCGTTCAGTTCCCTTGGTGGAGTGGGTTTTCTATGAACCAATTAAGACGGCGAAGGAACTAGCACAATTGTTAGCTGAAGCAGCCCGCCGGATTGAGCAGGCAATTCTTTCGGTCTATAAAAAAGAAAAAGCTGATGGGTATTTACACAACCTATTGAAGAGTTTTCAACGGGAGCTACTGCCCACACTGCAATTGACTTCAGATAACGAGAAAGATTACAGTTTTGCCGATATCTACGCCCAAACCATTGCTTATGCACTGTTTACAGCAAAGGTATTCAGCTATGTGAAGGATAAGCGCGAGGGACGCGAGAAGGAAACGCATTTTGACCGTGAATCTGCTTGGCAACAGTTACCAGAAACTAACCCCTTTCTCCGCAAGCTGTTTAAAGATGTGTCAGAGCGTGAGCCTGAAGAATTGGGGGATGAGTTGATAGGTGCGATCGCAGATATTTTTGGTATTCTCCGCGCCGCCAAGATGGATGCAATTTTGTCGGATTTTGAGAAGAAGATTGGACAAGAAGATATTATTATTCGGTTCTATGAAGATTTCTTAGCAGCATATAAACCACAAATGCGAGAACGTCGGGGTGTTTATTATACACCTGAGCCTGTGGTGTCTTACATGGTGCGTTCTGTAGATATTTTAGTGAAGGAAAAGTTTAATAAACCTTTGGGTTTGGCTGATCCAGAGGTGATGATTCTTGACCCTGCTTGTGGTACTGGTACGTTTTTATTGTGGATTTGCAAACTCATATATCAACGGTTTCAGGAGTCACCAGAAGCACTCACAGACGGGTTAGATGATAAGTCTTGGTCTGGTTATGTTAAACAACGGTTATTACCTAGAATATTTGGTTTTGAGTTGTTGATGTCCCCTTATGCAATCGCACATTTGAAAATAGGGCTATTTTTAGAAGAAACTGGGTATCAAGTTGATAGTAGTAACCGATTGGAAATTTATTTAATTAATACTTTAGAAGATATTACATTAAGAGAAGAAACACAGCAGTTAAACTTAGCTATTCCCCAAATGGAGAACTTGATTGCTGAAGAAGCTAGAGCAGGTTCTAGGATTAAAAAACAAGAACCGATTATGGTGGTAATTGGTAATCCTCCTTATTCGTATGATTCTAGTAATAACGAAAAATGGATTAGTGATCTAGTCAGAGATTATTATAAAGTGGATGGTAAAGATTTAGGAGAAAGAAATCCTAAAGGTTTACAAGATGATTATGTAAAATTTATTCGATTTGCACAGTGGAGGATTGATGAAACTAATCAAGGTATTTTAGCTTTTGTAACTAATCATGGTTTCTTAGATAATCCGACATTTAGGGGAATGCGTCAGCATTTGATTAATAGTTTTGATGGGATTTTCATTTATGACTTACATGGAAATAGTAAAAAAAAGGAAATTTGTCCTGATGGTAGTAAAGATGAAAATATTTTTGATATTCAGCAAGGAGTAAGTATTATTTTAAGTGTTAAAGGAAAGGATGAATATATCAATCATTCTAGCTTATACGGTTTAAGAGAACATAAACATAAAATATTAAGCAAAAACACAATTGATACTACTACTATTGAAAAGCTTAAACCTCAATCTCCTTTCTATCTGTTAATTCCACAAGATACTAATTTATTAGTGGAATATGAAAGAGGGTATAAAATATCTGAAATTATGCCTGTCAATTCTGTTGGGATTACAACTGCTCGTGATGATCTGACAATCCATTGGAGTAAGGATGAAGTTTGGGATACTATACAAAAATTTTTAAGTTTGCCTCCAGAAGAGGCTAGAAGTCACTTTAATTTGGGTAAAGATGCAAGAGATTGGAAAGTTGAATTAGCTCAAGATGACTTAAGAAAAGATTTGGATTTAAATAGAGTAGTTGGAAATCGAGTTTTACCAATTTTATATAGAGTGTTTGATATAAGATATACATATTTTACTGGGAGATCAAGGGGATTTCATAGTATGCCTCGTGGTGAAATAATGCGTCACATGATTTACGGGGAAAATATGGGTTTATTAATATCTAACCAGGTCATTAATGAATTTCGCCATATATTTGTAAGTTCTATTTTAACTAATAAAAATGCTACTGATACAGCAGGTATGTTTGGTAGCGGCCCTTTTTTCCCCCTCTACTTATATTCAGATCCAACTGCTACATTACAACAAGATAAACGTCCTAATTTTTCGGCAAACTTTCTCAAGAATATAAAATTAAGACTTGGGTACTTACCCACTCCAGAGGCTATATTTTACTACATTTATGCCTTCTTATATTCTCCTACATACCGCACCCGCTATTCTGAATTTCTCAAAGTAGATTTTCCTCGTATCCATTTAACTAGCGATAACAGCTTATTTCTTCAGCTAGCAGAGTATGGAGAAGAATTAGTAGGCTTACATTTAATGAAACTCCCTAGATTAAATAACTTTATTACAAAGTTTATAGAAAACGGTGGTAATCAAATAGTTGACTCTGGATATCCTAAATATAATCAAGGCACAGTTGTCATTAACAAAAAAAGTGATAAGTTTGCTGGAGTTCCCGAAGAAGTTTGGAACTTTTACGTAGGTGGTTATCAAGTCTGCCAGAAATGGCTCAAAGACCGTAAAGGACGCACTCTCACTTCTGACGATATCCAACATTACCAGCGTATTGTTGTAGCCCTCAAAGAAACTATTGAACTAATGGCAAACATTGACGCAGTAATTCCAGCTTGGCCTATTCAGTGAGTTATTAACCATGCTTGAAAACTTTATCCAAGACCTAATTCGCAAACAACGCCCTTACTACCTACTCCAAGGTAATCCCATCAAAGGCGTTGACAATCAATACTGGCTCGTCTTCAAGCACCGCGATGCTGACAGGCTGTTAAAAACAGTTGTGAAGTTCTTAGGTATTGGTGGTAAACAAGCGACTTACAAAATACTACGAATTGACCCAAGAAGTGCTAAGGTTTTTGAATATATACCCATAAAAGATGGAAATGTACCTAGTGTCTCTTTGCTGCGAATTAGTAATTTAAATGTTATTGAAAAATTCCTTCAGAAAGAAAGTGTAACCAAAGAAAAGGCTTTACTTGCTGGCAGCTTTTTAGAAATTAAAGGTCGTCTTCGTAGATTCAATTTGCCTGATCAGCTAGATAAGTACAATGTCTTCATCGGCTCTGCCCTAGAACGCACCCAAATTTATCGCCGTTCTACAGCTTACTTTGATAGTGGTGTGCTGAAACTATATGAAGAACCTCTTGCTTCAATTGTCCAAACTGAAGGTCAAATTCGCCTATTGATGGACTGGCAAGGATTCACCAAGCAAGCGGATGTCCAAGAACTGGAGAAATTACAAGACCCTAACTACCGCGCCCAATTTGCTCATCTGACCCTAACTGAATTCCTTAAGGGTTTAGAAGATAGTGCATTTAGTGGTACAGAAATTTTGGCTGAGTTAGTTCGTCTGAATTTTTTGCAAATTAAACTCGTCAAAATGGAATCAGGACGGGGTATCTATCACAAAAAAACTGGCATCCTGAGCGACCAGTTAGAAAACCACATTCTGCATGAAGGCTCAGATAATTTTACCCGTGCAGCACATTCCAAAAATGCTGAGAGTGTAACTTTTCTTTATTCTTGGGATTCTCGTTTAGATACAGAAGCCATATTTGAAAGTATTGGTCAGTTTGATACTGAGTGGCAGCGAGATGATATCACCTTTGACTTAACCCAAGAGTTTTTACAGCAGGTGTTGACGGAACGCGATCGCCGTGCCGAGTTAAAAGAACCAGTTATTGAATCTATCAATCCTGATGAGTTTGTCCCTGGAGAAACCACCCAAGTTGAAATCACAGGTCAAAATTTAGACAAAATAGAAAGCATTGAGGTTGTAAATGATGAATTGGTGAAAATCACCATTGATAGCCAAGATTCTGAACGAATTATTGGTCAAGTTGAGGTAGACCCAGAACATCCGCCGACAAAGTTAACCGATTTTAAAGTTACAACAGGCGACGGTGTTTATCACAACTCACCCGAAAATCCGCCAGCCGTCAGCCAATCCCTAGAAATACCAGAGTTCAGTGAAATTGAAGGGTTTAAACAAGCTGTAGAAATCATTTTGGCAGGGAATCACGGCACACCTAATGATTTTCTCTACTGGTTGGCACAGCAACGCCCCCGTCAGTTTCGCGTTGAACGTAGTGATTTATTGGATGAACTGTTAAATGAAGGTATCTTGTTTGAACACCAAAAATCTGGAGCGCAACATTGTCTAAGAGTCATGCAGGATTTTGGTGTTGCTGTCTGTGCTGATGCTGTGGGATTGGGTAAAACTCGATTAGCCGCTACTGTCTCTCGGTTGTATCGTCAGCAGAAGGGTCAAGCTAAAATTGCCATCATTGCTGCCAAAAAACTTCATCCCAACTGGGAACGAGAAATGGCTGAACTTGGTTTTAAATCAGGTGATTACGAACTCTACAACAAAAACCTGATGAGCCGCAAAGGTAGTAATTTCCTGGCGGACTTCAATCGTTATGGTGGCCCCGACTTAGTTATTATCGATGAAGCTCACGAAGGCATCCGCAATTATAAAAACCGTATTCACAAAACCTGTGCAGCAATTCAAGAAAGCGATCGCAAGTCTGTTCGGCAACGTTATTTTCTACTCTTGACCGCTACACCTTGGAACAATCGCCGGGAAGATATTTATAATATTCTCTCGCCCTTTATCAGCCGTCCTGAAGGATTCAATGATTTAAAGTTTCCTGCTGAAGTTGCCCAATGGTTTCAAAATCGGGATATCGGGGTAGAAAATTTTACAGACAACACTGAACTGTTTCGCCGCACATACCGGGAACTGTTTCTTCAACGCACCCGCCAAATGCTGCGAGAAGCCACTCCAGATTTAAATTTGTATGCAAAACGGATAGCAGAATGGCTACCTGTGCATTTTGAATTGAGTACAGAACAAGCTCTTGAGCAGATTTTCACCCAATTTGAAACCAGTCTTTTCATCCCCTTTGCTGATCCAATTCGCTATTTAACAGGTAGTGTCGAACGGCGAAGTCTTTTAGGCAACCAACGCCGATTCTTCCTTCAACGGGCTGAATCGAGTATGTATGCCCTCAATCGGACTATTAAAAACTTTGGCGATCGCATTCGACAGATGCAATACCGCCTAGAATCGGTTTCTCCAGATGCCGATGGGCTGAAAGAATTTTTACTAATTCACTACAACTTTGAATCCGATAAAAAGGATAAACCAGAAAGTTTCTTAGATGATTACAATCGTGAAGGCTGGGAAGAGGATTATGAAGAAGGAGAAGGAGACGAGGACGAAAACGAGGTAGAACAACAACAAAAGCGTCAGCAGTTAAGGCGGTCTATTGATATTGCCACAGATAACTTACGAGATAATCCTAGCAATGCCCAAAAAGTTTATGAGCGAATGTTGGCTGATTGTGAGGGTGATTTGCATCAGCTAAAACAGATACAAAACCTGTTAATAGATGAATTTCTGGTTGACCACAAACGCAAGCAAGTTACTCAAAAAGTAGGAGAACTGGTAAGTCAAGGTCATAAGGTGCTGCTAATTTCAACTTTCAGTGACACCGTAATTGATTACTACCGTTACATGACTCGTGACAGTGCGATCGCATCTAAAGGTATTGGGATGCTGATTGGTTCTACAAAGCTGTATTACACAAATAATTCAGACAAACCTCAAAAAGTAAGTCCTGGTCACGCACTGCAACCAAAACGTAGCCCAGTTACTTTAAATCGCCAAGAAATATTTAGACTGTTTGCCCCAGACGCTACTTGTAAAAATACCACAGAACGCCCCAAAGCAGAGGAAGAAATTGCAGTATTAATTGGTTCAGAAACTTTATCAGTGGGTCAAAATCTACAAGATGCTGATTATTTGATTAATATTGACCTGCCTTGGAATCCTATGATTTTGGAGCAGCGCATTGGACGGATTGACCGCCCCAAGCAACATAAAGCTAAGAACATTTATGTTTATTATGCCAACAGTGAAAGCCAACTGTTACGGCAAGCTTCTCGCCTATCAAATCTGAATAAAAAACTCGTAGGAGACTTAGCCCAAAATGATGGAGACATCGCTAGTATTGAACCTAACCCCAACATCCCTACCATTTCTAGTGTCAACACATTGGGGGCTTCTATTTATGGTGATACCCTATTTGATGATGAAATTCTGCCAGGATACATCGACTTTGTTCAGAGCTTAGTCAAAGCTAGAAAAATAGAGCAGGGGAATTTACAAGAAGATGCCTATAAAAAACAGGAAACTAGCCGCGACCTTTATACCCAAAATGAGATTCTGCATAGTGAAGAACTAAGCAAGTTACTAAAAGAATTGGGTGAAGATTACCAAGCCAATCCAATTGCTATAGGTCGTCGCACTGGTGAAAAAGATGAAGCTACCGGATTAGTAGCTTTAACAGTGCAATACTTTGGGCCAAATGGTGAACCAATTTCAGAGAAACAGCAGACTTTGTTCTGGAATGACCAAACTGGGGAAAATGATGGTTATGGTATTGCGATCGCTACTGCCTTCAAAACTCCAATAGCCGGAAATGTTTTTTCCTCAAAATATTTACTATCATGCGCTCAATCTTTATATAACAAACTGGTGGGCTTAAAACAGCAGCAGGTTGCTGAATTAGAACAGCCAGAAACCCTAGAGAACATTAGCGTTACCTCTGAGCGCATTACTAAAATTCAACGTCGGGTGAGTATGCTTGATCACTTTCCAGCAGGCTTAGACCGAGCAACTGTTAAGAGTACGTTAAAAAAATTAAACACTTGGAAGGAGATGAAGCCTGTACAAAAACTTTTAAAAGACTATACCGATGGGAATAAAGCAATTTTGGATGATGAAAATTTTGTTATTCAGCTAGTACAAGATACGGACAGACTTAACCTAATTGCATCTGAAGGAATTAAACCTACCAGTATGCAAGTTTCTTTAGCTGCTCTTTTATTAAGGGCATAAGCGATCGCAGTCCGCCTAGTCGATGTCTTCGGCAATGATGCGGGTGCAACAGTAGAGGTGAAGTAATCCAAATTTCAGTATTTTAAAACCCTGCTATTACTAAAGAGATATTAGTAAGCGATGCAGTTCATAAATAAACAGTAATGACATAATTACTGTTTCAAATAACCCCCTAAATATTCCTAAATTTTTGATAGTATTTCAGACTTTTATGGCAGTAATTATGTTGGTTCACCAAGCAATTAAAGGATATTTAATATGAGGGATAAAGTATTTGTTCACATTATAGAATCACCGTCTGATGAAAATATGCTTGATGGACTAACAGAAGGACGTTCCCTTGCATCAGCACTTGAATTAGCCGGAATTCATCATTGTTACAATTTAGTAACAACAGAAAAATCATTGCAGATAGCACTTTATGGTCGATTATCGGAGGAAATACAGAAGAATGGAATGTTACCAATTCTTCACTTTAGTATGCACGGTGGTACTGGAGGTATTCAACTAACAGACAATAAAATCATTACATGGCATGAACTTTATCAACTAATAATGCCAATTCAACAGTTATTACAAAAATACTCATTAGATTTACTAATTTGTATGTCTTCTTGTTATGGCAGTTTCGCCACTCAGATGGCTCAAATTAAAGAAGGAGATATTCCGTTTCAATTTCTAATAGGAAATAGAGACATGATACATTGGAGTGATGCAGCAGTAGCTTATATAACTTTTTACCATCTTTTGTTTAAAGGTTTTGATCCTAATTACTGCTATGAAACTATGAAATTGGCTTCAGGTAACGACCAATTTGAAATATACAATGGTCAACAAGTTCATTTCAACTGGATTACATATAATCAACAGTTCAAACAAAATTTGGCAAGAGAAGTAGCTACAAGACTCAAACAGCGACAGATTAGTTATTAGTCTTTGTACTACCGAGGCGATCGCCTGCGGCGGGGCGTAACCCATCGCACACAGCTATGTTATGAGTCTAGATTCAAAGGAGTCGTAATTATGGATGAAATTGTTAGAAAATTAGCAGGCGTTGGATTACCAGCCGTTGTACTTCTCATCACAATGGCATCAACTGGTTTAGCTGGTGCTGCTGCTATTACTGCGGCATTAGCGATGTTAGGGCCAGGCGGAATGATTGGTGGTGTTGTATTACTTGGAATCATAGGTTTAGCATCAGATGCACTAACCAAATATGGATTGAGCGCACTACTCCAGGGAATTTATCAAGAGAGAAAAGCTAAAGGTGAATCTTTGCATAACCTCTGTAAAGAAATTGATGGTTTACCAATCACTAAAGAATTGAAGCTACTTATTAAAGAACATATCGGTGGCATTTAAGTAGATTGCGATCGCTATTCACATC